>JAGPHL010000272.1 GCA_018055515.1 Anaerolineae bacterium | reverse complement strand
GATCAGCGCCACCGTCTTGTAGCGTTGGCGCTTTTGCGCATCTACTGATGCCGCATACCTGGTGGTCCTGGCAACAACGTCAAGCGGGCTCGCATCGGTCAGTTCCATCGCTGGTCAGGGGATGTTTTGCACTTATAATTATGGGGGCAAATTTGCATAAAGTCAACAGACAGCAGAGTCTTTGCGGGGACTATCATCTGATCTATGGAGAAACCGCCGGGCGCTTACAGGATTTCCTGGCCAGATGACCTGCATCTGGTGTTGATCCCTGGACGCAAAGTTGAATGATGGAACGAGAACGTCTGGATGTGTTGTTAGTAGCGCGAGGACTGGCGGAATCCCGCAGCCTGGCGCAACGGCTCATCGGCGCGGGCGAGGTGCTGGTGGATGGCCGGGTGGTGGACAAGCCCGGCGCGCAGGTGCCGACGACCGCGACGCTGACGCTGGCTGCCCGGCCGCGCTTCGTGAGCCGCGGCGGTGAGAAACTCGATGCGGCCCTGGAACGCTTCGCCATTCCTGTGACTGGGCGCATCGCGGCGGACATCGGCGCTTCGACGGGCGGCTTCACCGATTGCCTGCTGCAGCGCGGCGCGCTACGGGTCTACGCCCTGGATGTGGGGTACGGTCAACTCGCGTGGGCGCTGCGCCAGGATTCGCGCGTCGTGGTGCTGGAGCGTACCAACGCGCGTTACGTGACGGCGCTGCCGGAGCCGGTGGACCTCATCGTCTCGGACGTGTCCTTCATCTCCGTGCGGCTGATCTACCCGACGGCGGTGCGTTGGCTGCGCGAGGGGGGGGAGATCGTCTCTCTCATCAAACCGCAGTTCGAGGCGGGCCGTGCGCAGGTGGGCAAGGGAGGCGTGGTGCGCGATCCCGCCGTACATCGGCAGGTGCTGGTAGAGGTCTGCGCGGCGCTGGCGGAGCTGGGGCTGGGCCTGCGCGGGCTGATGGTCTCCCCGCTGCTGGGCCCGGCAGGCAACGTCGAGTTTCTGGGATGGTGGCAGGCCGGGACGGCGGGAGACGACGCCCCGGCGTGGATCGAGCGGGCGTTGCAAGAAGCGGCCGCACGTTGAGCCGTCGCCAGCAACTCCAGAATCGTGGTACAATGCAGACGGGCCGGGTTCCGGCATAGGGATTGATGCACTGGCGGACTCATGATATGGATTGATGACGTATGCATGGAAGGAAGTCTTGACCCATGGATCCTTCACGGATTCGGAATTTCAGCATTATTGCGCATATTGATCACGGCAAATCCACGCTGGCCGATCGCCTGTTGGAAGTGACCGGCACCGTGGACGCGCGGCAGATGGCGACGCAATCGCAGCTGTTGGACAGCATGGAGCTGGAGAAGGAGAAGGGCGTCACCATTAAAGCGTCGGCGGTGCAGATGCACTGGCAGGCGGCTGACGGTGAGACGTATGAGCTCAATCTCATTGACACGCCGGGACATGTGGACTTCGCCTACGAGGTCAGCCGCGCGCTGGCCGCCTGCGAGGGGGCGTTGCTGGTCGTGGATGCGACCCAGGGCATCGAGGCGCAGACGCTGGCCAATCTCTACCTGGCGCTGGAGAACGACCTGGAAGTCATTCCGGTCATCAACAAGATTGATTTGCCGACGGCGCAGGTGGAGGCCGTTGCGGCGGACGTGGCCGAGCTGTTGGGCATTCCGGTCACGGACGTGCTGGCGGTTTCGGCCAAGGAGGGGACGAACGTCCCGCTCGTGTTGCAGGCGATCGTGGATCGCGTTCCCCCGCCGCCGGCAGCGGATGTCAACGCGCCGCTGCAGGCCCTGATTTTCGACTCCCATTACGATTCTTACAAGGGCGTGATTGCCTACGTGCGCCTGCGCGAAGGACGGGTGGCCCGCGACACGGCGCTGTTGATGCTGGCGACGGGAGCCAGGACGGAGCCGGTGGAGGTGGGGGTGTTCACGCCGGGCATGACCCCGGTCGCGGAGCTCTCCGCCGGCGAGGTGGGCTACATCGCTACCGGCCTCAAGTCGGTGCGCGAGGCGCGGGTCGGCGATACGATCACCGACGCGCGGCGTCCGGCGGCTGAGCCGTTGCCGGGCTACAAACCGGCAAAGCCGATGGTCTTTGCGAGCCTGTATCCCTCGGAGGCGGATGATTACGCCAACCTGCGGGACGCGCTGGAGAAACTGCAGCTCAACGATGCGTCGCTCACGTTCACGCCGGAGACTTCAAAGGCGTTGCAGTTCGGTTTCCGCTGTGGATTTTTGGGCCTGTTCCACATGGAAATCATCCAGGAGCGGTTGGAGCGCGAATATGGGCAGGATCTGGTGGTGACGGCGCCCAGCGTGGCCTATCAGGTGCTGCTGCGGAACGGGGAGGAGCTCGAGATCCATCGCCCGGCGGATTTGCCGGATCCCACCCTGGTTGCCGAGGTCCGCGAGCCGTGGATGAAGGTCCAGGTCATCACCCCCAGTGAATACATCGGCGCGCTGATGGAGATTTTCCGACGCAAACGCGCGAATTTCCTGCTCACCGAAACGCTCGACAAGCGGCGTGTCCTGCTCACCTTCGAGGTGCCGTTGGCGGAGATGGTGATTGATCTGCATGATAAGATCAAGTCGGCGACGCGGGGGTATGCCTCGATGGATTACACTTTCGATAGCTATCGCGCGGATGACCTGGTGAAGGTGGACATCCTGGTCAACAGAGAGCCGGTGGACGCGCTGGCGATCATCGTGCATCGGGAGAAGGCCTACGAGAAGGGGTCGCTGCTGATCCGCAAGATGAAGGAAGTCATCCCGCGGCAGCTGTTTGAGGTGCCGATCCAGGCGGTCACGGGGGGCAAGGTGCTGGCGCGGGTGAACGTCCAGGCGCTGCGGAAGGACGTGCTGGCCAAATGCTACGGCGGCGACGTCACGCGCAAGCGCAAATTGCTGGAGAAGCAGAAAGCCGGCAAGAAGCGGATGAAGATGCTGGGAACGGTCGTGTTGCCGCAGGAGGCTTTCCTGGCGATGCTCCGGCTGGACGAAGATTAAGGGCGTCGGGGCAGCGAGGAGCGGGTTTTCATGAGCGTTTTGATGGAGCGCTGGTTGGAGATTCCGGTGTCACGGCGCCGGCGGACGCTCCTCATCGTGGTGGGAGCGATTTTCCTGGGCGTCATCCTCTGGCGCACCCG
>JAGPHL010000052.1 GCA_018055515.1 Anaerolineae bacterium | reverse complement strand
CTATCGGAGGTGAGACCATGCCCAAGCCAATTGTATGCCTATCTGAGCAGTTACGCCAGTTTGCAGAGTATTTCTGTCCCTGCTTCAGCTGACGCCAATGGCGGTGCTTCGTGATCGTGCTCCTGGGCCTCGTCGAATGCGAGGAACGCAAAACCCTCACTGGCTTACGGCGCATGATCGGCGAATCGGTGAGCCTTTCGGGGGTGTCCCGGTTTCTGAACCAGTGGCGCTGGTCTACGACCGCCCTCGCCTACCTCTGGGGGAGCTACTTCTGTGAGCGGATGGTAGAGCCAGTCCAGGCCGAAGTGGAAGTCAGCTGGCCCTCTGCCAATGACGAGCAGAAGTTGTATGCGCATCTCGTCCCGACCTGGGTGCGCGAGTTGGGACCCACCCTGGTACTCATGACCTGTCATGATCCAGAGGAACGTCTCAAGTTCGTGCGGTGATGGAACTGACGGCGCAAGCGCGGGCCTACATCCTGGCGGTGCGCTGGGAAGTGGAGACCTGCTTCAAGTGATGTACGGTGGCCAGGCTGGCCGAGCCAAGAGGGTCGCTGTGGAAGCAGGTCAGCACCCGTGGATCGGCAAAAGAATCTGCGCCTCACTCCACCGTCACGCTCTTCGCCAGATTGCGTGGCTGATCCACATCCGCACCGCGCCGCACGGCAATGGCATACGCCAGCCACTGCAGCGGGATCACGTTCAGCACGGGGCTGAGATACGGCGAGCTGACCGGCACTTCCAGCACATAATCAGCGCGCTCGTGAGCCAGGGTGTCCCCCTGCTGCACTACGGCGATGACGACCCCATTCCGGGCGTGCACCTGCTCCATCTGACTGAGCATCTTGTCGTAGACGCCATCCCGCGGCGCCAGCGTTACCACCGGCATGAGGGAGTCAATCAGGGCGATGGGACCGTGCTTCATCTCACCGGCGGGATATCCTTCAGCGTGAATGTAGGAAATCTCCTTGAGCTTGAGCGCGCCCTCCAGGGCGACGGGATAGTTGATGCCACGTCCGAGGTACAGGAAATGCTCCCGCTTGTGGAAAATTTCGGCCAGCTGGTGATAAAGGGGGAGCTCCTCGGCCACTTGCCCCACGAGCTGCGGCAGCCGGGCGAGATCATCCACCGCCCGCCGCAACGCCGGCCCGTCCATCACCCCGCGTTTCTCCGCCAGCGCCAACGCCAGCAGATAGAGATCCACCAGGCTGGTCGTGAACGCCTTGGTCGAGGCCACCCCGATTTCCGGCCCGGCCTGCATGAGGATGTAGCCGTTGGAACTGCGCTGCGCCTGACTGCCCAGCACGTTGACGATAGACCAGAGCCGCGTCCCGCGCGCCTGCCCCTCCTCCATCGCCGCCAGCGTGTCCACCGTCTCCCCCGACTGCGTGATCGCCAGCACCACATCCTCCGGGCCGATCAGCGGGTCGCGGTAGCGGAACTCCGAGCCATAATCCACTTCCACGGGCAGGCGCGCCAGGTTTTCCAGGAGGAATTTCCCTACCAGCCCGGC
This sequence comes from Anaerolineae bacterium, assembly GCA_018055515.1. Classification (GTDB taxonomy): domain Bacteria; phylum Chloroflexota; class Anaerolineae; order B4-G1; family SLSP01; genus JAAZNO01. The sequence continues at coordinate 12,520 of JAGPHL010000052.1, read as the reverse complement.
GTGATACGAGGTGCCGCAGGCCACGATGGTCATCTTCCGCAAAGCGCGGGCCTCCGCTGCGGTGAGGGGCAGCGTATCCAGGTGCACCCGTCCCGCGTGGAAATCCACCCGCCCACGGATCGTGTCGGTGATCGCGCGAGGCTGCTCGGCGATTTCCTTCTGCATGAAGTGACGGTACTGTCCCTTCTCGGCGGCGATCGGGTCCCAGGAAATGACGTGAATGGTCGGCTCGAGGCGCCGTCCTTGCAGATCGAAGATCTCGACGCGCTCCGGCGTCAACGTCGCCAGCTGCCCGCTTTCCAGGAAGATCACGCGGCGGGTGTGTTCGAGGATGGCCGGAATGTCCGAGGCGACAAAGGCTTCGCCCTCTCCCAGGCCAATGACGATCCCGCCGGCATTGCCCAGCCGGGCAGCTACCAACCGCCCCGGCTCGCGCGCGCTGAGAAAGACGAAAGCACTCGCCCCCTCGATTTCCGGGAGCGCGCGCTGCACGGCCATGAGCAGCTCCCCCTCCTGCAGCCCGGCATCCACCAGCTGTGCGATCACCTCCGTGTCCGTCTCGGAGGCGAAGGTGACGCCTTGATCCTGCAGCTCCTGGCGCAGGAGGGCGTAGTTTTCGATAATCCCGTTGTGCACGACGGCCACGCGGCGATTCAACCCCAGGTGAGGATGTGCGTTTTGCTCGGTGACGCCGCCGTGCGTGGCCCAGCGCGTGTGTCCGATGGCGGTGTGACCGCGCAGCGGTTCAGCCTGCAATCGCTCGACCAGCTGAGATAGTTTGCCGACCGCGCGCACAGTCTTGAGGTCTTGCTCTTCCGTCAACAGCGCCAATCCGGCAGAATCGTACCCCCGGTATTCCAGGCGCTTCAAGCCGTTCACCACGACCGACGCCGCATCACGCGGCCCCACATATCCGACAATACCACACATGGGAAATGCCTCCTTCGAAGATAAACACGTGCCCACGTGCTCAGGTGCTCAAGTGCCCACGTTCACACGTCATTTTCGTGTTTGCCCGGTGTGCGCCAGCACATGACGCCTCTGCCGCCAGCAGTATAACGGCGAACATTCGCCCTGCAACCGGCGTTTCAGCCGTCCGTCCCGCTTCCTGCCGACCTCACGGCGCGCTTTGGAGCTGCCCGTTGCAGGTCTTCACCGCCTTGTCGAGCTCGGCCTGCGCGTCCGCGCCGCCGAGAGCCGTCCGCAGCATGTTGTAGATCGTCGTGCGGCAATCCTCATACCCCACGACCGGCGGCTCCACGCCCGAATCGTACGTCATGAACTCCAGCGCCCTGGCATACATGGGATTCTTGCGGAGATATTCCTGCATCCCCTGGGCGGCGCTGCGACGGATGGGCAAATAGCCGGTGTTGCTCGCCCAACGCGCCTGCTGTTCCGGCTCGCTCAGCCACTTGAGGAAGATCCACGCCGCCAGCTGCTGCTCCGGCGCGCCGATAAAAATGGAATGGCTCGGCCCGTAGATGTTCAGGCGCGGCTCCGCCGTGCTGTGCGGCAGCGGGCTGATGTTCCACGCGAAGTTGGCGCCCTTCTCCACCTCCTGCCGATAGTAATACAGCCCGGCGATGGTCCCCGTCGTGAAAAGCACCCGTCCCGCCCCAAAATCCGCCTGATCGCCGTAGCGCTGTCGAGTCGGCGCGGCGCAGCCCCTGGCCACCAATCCCTGCCAGAAAGTGAGCGTTTCCAGCCCCACCGCGTCGTTGAAGACAAAACCGGTCGCCTCCGCGTTGAGGAGCTCGCCGCCGCGACTGAAGACGAAAGCCGCAAAGCGGGAAGCGTCCACCGAATACTCGTAGCCGAGCGCCGGCCCCGTTCCTGCCTGCTTCGAGAACGGTTGCTGCACGGCCTGGCACGCCAGCTCCTCAAACGCTGTCCACGTCTCCGGCGGTCCGGCGGCCCCCAGCTCCTTGAGCCACTCCTCGTTGTAGAACAGCACTTCCATGGATTTCTGGAAGGGCCAGCCGTAGCGTCCCCCAAATTGGGGCAAGATGTCCGCCTCCAGAGCACTGGGGAAGAAATCGGCCAGCTCTTCCTCGCGGTAACCCCAGACAGAATCATGCGCATACGAGTCCAGCGCCACGAGCGCTCCTTGCGCGGCGTAGGCCGCCGCCTGATTCGGGTAGGCGAGGGCCAACGCCGGCAGCTGCTGCTTGGGAATGCCCGCGAGGATTTTGTCGTACAGGTCGGTGTACCCTCCCTGACTTTCCTCCACCACCGTGATCCGCTCCGGGTTGACGCGGTTAAAGTCCTCGACCATGGCAGTGAGCAACTTCGCCGTTGCGCCGGTGAAAGGATGCCAGTAAGTGAGGGTCTGTCCGCGCGGATCAAGCCCCTCGAACGCCGATTTTGGCGTCGGCGTCGGGGTAGGAGCGGACGTCGCCGTTGGCGCAGGCGTTGGCGTCGCGGTCGCCGTCGCGGTAGCGGTCGCCGTCGCCGTAGGAGGAGGAGGTAACGTCGCCGTCGGCGTGAAGGTCGCCGGCGCCGCAGTGGGACTGCACGCCGCGACCAACGGCAACAGGATGATCACGCTGAGGCTCCAGGCCAGCCAGACGCGAGTGTTCATGGCATCCCTCCTTCCGAAAATAGAGATCAGCGGTCAGCCGTCAGAGAATCAGTGAAAAGGCGAATCACCTGCGTTCGCACGTTCACACGTGGACACGTTCGCACGTGGGCACCTGGGCACGTTCACACCTTCGCACGTTCCCGCGTGTCCACATCTTCGCCGCCGGACTCCCTCACGACTCCCAGTCCACGACGGCTAGCGGCTTTCCCAACCGCGCGCTGAGTTCCTCCGCCGTGATCCCATCCAGCGTGCGTCCCTCCGGCCCGCGGAAAATCACCTCCGGCGCGACGATGACCTCGCCCGTAGCGGTTGCAGCGAGCGCGGCAAGGAGGTCGGCGCCGGCGAGCAGGCCGGTCACCGTCACCGTCTCCCCGAAAGCGGCATTGGGGACCGCGCGCACCTCCGCCGGGATGCCGGTCTCGGCCTCAAAACGCCGCGCATATGCGCGCAACAGCGGCGCGAAGAGCGTCCCGGTCACCCAGGTCTGGCGCTCGCCGCCGAGCGCCGCGATCCTGGCCTGCGTGGCAGGCCACCGTTCCATGAACAGCCGCACCATCCCCACGCCGTTTTCCACCAGCGCCGGCAGCAGATCGTCGTAAGCCGCCAGCGGCGGGACAGGCTCCCCGGCGCGCAGATACCACTCATCCGACGGATAGACGAAGCCGATGCCCAACGTCTCGCGTAGCCGCGCCTGATGCGCCAGCGTCTGTTCCAGCGTTGCCCTCGCCTCCGCGTCGGTGAAGGGACGCAGCGTCGGCTTGTGCCAGCGCGTGAGGCCGACCGGCACTACACACAGCGAACGCACGCCCGGATACAGCGCCGCCAGATCCGTGATGGTGCGGTCAAGGCAGGCGCCATCGTTGCGACCGGGAAGGAGCACCGCCTGCGTGTGCACTTCGATGCCGGCGTCTACCAGGCGCCGGAGCTGCGCCAGGATCTCAGCCGCGCGCGGATTGTGCATCAGACTCACGCGCACGTCGGGGTCGGTCGCATGGACGGAGACGTAAAGTGGGCTGAGAGCCTGTTCCGCGATCCGCTCCCAATCCGCCGGGGAAAGATTGGTGAGGGAAATGTAATTGCCATGCAGAAACGACAGCCGATAATCGTCGTCTTTCACATACAGCGGCGGACGCAAGTCCGGCGCCATCTGCGCCACGAAACAAAAATCACAGGCGTTGCGGCAGACGTGCAGCGGCCCATCGAAGAGCTCCTCGGCGAAGTCGAGCCCCAACGGCTCGCCATACCGACGCCGCGCCGGAAGGCGCTTCCGCTGCCCTCCCCGCTCCACCAGAAAGCTGAGGCGCGGCGCGGCGGCCGCGATGGACACATCAATCACGTCCCGCAACGGCATACCGTTGAGCGCCAGCAACACATCGCCGGGCATGATCCCTGCCCGCGCGGCGACGCTTTGGGGTTCCACTGCGGTGATCAACGCCGGAAAATAGGAAGTCATCTCTGTCCTGCTCGCCAAATTCTTATGGACTACGGACCTCACATCACACATTATAAAAGCACTTACCGCGAGCGCAACCGCGATTCAGAAAACCTCTTGCAGTTTTCATGGCCCATGGTAAGATATTCTCAGGTTTACGCCATGCTCCAAATTCTAACCGCAGGGAGCGCAAGGCACGCAAAGGGGACGCCGGGTGCTGGCGCGCATCCTGCAAGAATGAAAATGTGAGTCGTGAGGGGTGAGTCGCGAGCAGAAACTGTGACGGCTCACCGGTTCGGCTGGGGATGGAATCCCCAGCCTGACACGAGCCAAACGCGCTGAAGCGCGTCGCTGGGGACCTGTCAGACCCGGAATTCATTCCGGGGCGGCCTGAGCGCAGCCTGAAGTTTGCGTTACATTTGCCACGCAAGTGATTTTTTTTCGCTGATTCGCCTTTTCGCCTTTTCGCTGATTCGCTGACTGCTGACTCGCTGATCTCTATTTTCCGAGGAGGCCCGCTGTGGCAGAAACGAACACTCAAACCAAAAAACGTCGGCTACGCTTCTGGGAGGCTTTCAAGAACTTCGCCTTAATCTTCTCCTTCCTCGTCAACCTGATCCTGGTCGTCGTCCTGTTGTTGCTCATCAGGCCCCTCTTCATGGCCAAAACCGAAATCGCGGAGCCGCTGCTCGGCAATCTCGATTCCGCCTTTGCGGCGTTGGGCAAGACCAACATCCAGACCACGGTCACCATCAACGACGCGCTGCCCGTCGTTTTTGACCTGCCCCTGCAGCAAACCACCAGGGTCGTGTTGACGGAGCCCGTTCCCTTGAGCGTGCCGACGACCTTCAGCCTGGGCAACCAGGGCACCATCTATGGATGGGTGAGCCTCAACCTTCCCGCCGGCATGGTGTTGCCGGTAGCGCTCGACCTCAACGTGCCCGTGAACACGACAGTCCCCGTCGTCATGGAAGTGCCGGTGACAATTAAACTGGATGAGGCCGGCATGGGACCCGCCATCACCCAGCTGCGCAGCGTCTTCAGCCCCATTCAGGCGACCTTGCAGCAAATTCCCAATTCTCCAGAAGAGATCTTCTCCCCCAAATGAGCGCACGTCCTATCTGCAACTACGAAGGCTCCCGCTATAGCACGGAGTTCTGGGACAGCTCGCGCGCCTACGAGGATGGCGCGGAGCGCGCTGCCTTGCGCGTGCTGCTTCCCCCTCAGGGACGCCGGCTGATCGAAATTGGCGCGGGGTTTGGACGCCTGGCAGATCTCTACCAGGGCTACGAGACCGTCGTGCTCTTTGACTACGCCAGCACCCAGTTAGAACAGGCGGTCGAGCGCCTTGGGGAGGCCGGCCCGTCGGGGACGCCTCGCTACGTGTACGTGATGGCCGATTTTTACAAGCTGCCCTTCGTGCCGGGCCTTTTCGACACCGTGACGATGATCCGCACCCTCCATCACGCCGTAGACGCCCCGGCCGTATTGGAGGGCGTGGCGCGCATCCTCGCTCCTCACGGCGTTTTCGTATTGGAATTCGCCAACAAGCACAACCTCAAGGCCCTGGCGCGCTATGGAGCGCGCCGCCAGCGCTGGTCGCCCTTCGACCTGGGCCCCGTGGAATTCGCGGCGCTCAACTTCGATTTCCATCCCCGCTGGATCTGGGACCAGCTGGCTCGCATCGGCCTGCGGCGGGAAGCGGTGCGCACCGTTTCCCATTTCCGCATTGGAGCGCTCAAGCGGCTGTTGCCTGCCGCCTGGCTCGTGGCGTTGGATCGGCTCATCCAGCCTACCGGGCGCTGGTGGCAATGGAGCCCCAGCGTCTTTGTCCGCGCGGCGGCCGGCGATAAAGACGCCGCCCCGGCCGACGCCTTCTTCGCCTGCCCGGAATGCGGCGCGCCGCTAGGCGCCCCTTCACCGACGGCTTTCACCTGCGCGGGATGTGGTCGCGCCTGGAAACGCCAGGGCGCCATCTACAACTTCCGCGAAGCCGCCTAGCTTTTCCCCAGCGCAGACATCTTCATCAACACAACAAGAGCTCCAACCATGCAATGGATCCGTGATATCACCCCCGACGCCGGCCGCCAACGCCTCTATCGCCGCGCGATGCTGATCACCCTCCTGGGCAACCTGACGCTGGCGCTTGGCAAGAGCGCCGCCGCTTACTATTCCCACAGCGTTGCCCTTTACGCCGACGCCGCTAATTCCGTCTCCGACGTGCTCTATTCGCTGCTGATGGTCCTCGGATTGTGGATGGCCATGCGCCCCCCAGATCTCTCCCACCCTCAGGGTCACAGTCGTTTCGAGCCGCTGGTAGGGCTGATGGTGACCCTCGCCATGGCCTACGCTGGCTATGAGGCCGGGCGCGCCGCCATCGAGCGTTTCCTGATGGGCGGCAGCGCCGTAGAGCCGGGGCTGCCCACCCTCGTCCTGCTGGCGAGCGCCGCCTTGAAAGCCGGCATGTACTTCGCCATTCATCGCATCGCCGCCGCCGTCGCCAGCCCGACCCTGGCCATCACTGCCCGCGACAACCTCAGCGACGTGCTGACCTCCATCGCGGCCTTCATCGGCGTCTTCGGCTCACACTACGTGTATCCGCTCCTGGATGCCATCGCTGGAGCGTTGGTGGCGCTGTGGATCTTCCGCGCCGCCTTCGCGGCCGGCCGTGAAAACCTGAAGTATCTCACGGGCGCCGGCGCGAGCCGCGAGCTGCGCCAGGAACTCGCGGCAACCGCCGCCGCCGTGCCCGGCGTACTGCGCGTGCATCAAGTCCTCACCGAATATATTGGCTCCCAGCTCGTCGCCGATCTGCACATCAATGTGGATGGGGGCATAAATCTCCACGAGGCCCACCAGATCGCCGACGCGGTCCAGGCGGCTGTGGAAGCGGTGGAAGGCATAGATCGCGCCTACGTTCACGTCGAGCCCTGCGAAGCGCCTTCAGGCTCCCCGGCGAGTGCGTGAAGTTGTTCATTCCCCAACCTGGCTTATAATCCCGCCTGATGGAACCGACAAGCGCGCCCGAACACCTCAACCCCTGGATCGGCCCCTGGGAAGGGGGCTGGTTTCTCGTTCCGCTCACTGCGGTCCTCGGTGGCGCCTGGACCGTGGCCCGGCCCCTGGATGCGGAAACGCTGCCGCAACTGGCGCTCGCCGGCGGCGTTGTCCTCATCGCCTGGGCGCCGCTATGGCGCGCGCTCACCTACACCGATTGGAAGACGCCGCTCCATACCTGGCGCGATTGGGACACGCGCGCGCCGGTCCCGGCCCTCCCTTTTGCCCAACCGGGCGCGCCCGGCGCGACGCTCACCCGCGCCCTGGAGCATGCCCGCGCGTGGTGGCTGGCGCAAGGACGCACCGCACTCGCGCTGCCGCTCGGCTCGGCGCTGCTGGCGTGGGTCGCCGGCGTGCTCCTGAGCCTGCCCCTGGGACGCACCGCACTGCTGTTGACGCTGTTGCATGGCGCCTGGGCGCAGCTGCTGGCGCTGTGGAGCGAGGGACGCGGACGCCCCGGCCCTTTGGGTGAAGCAGTAGCGCTCGGCGGATTGCCCTGGCTCCTCGGCGCGACATTGGGCCAGGGCTCCTTGCCTTTGGGCAGCGCCCTCGCCGTGATAGCGCTGCTCGGCCTCTACGCCATCCCCGGCGTGCCGGCATTCCTCGGCCCGTTGCTGGCGGCGGGATACGTGCTCTGGCAGGGACAGCCCCTGGCGACGGGCGTGCTCCTGCTGCTGGCGCTCCCCGGCCTGCTCCTGCTCACGCAGCGGCTGCCCGCCCCGCACTACCGCCGCGCCATCGCCTTCTGGCTCATGGCCATGCTCCTCCTGATGGGATGGGTGCTGTGAGATGAAATGGCTGGCTCTGGTCGCCGGGCTGGCAGTGCTGGCGGCGTTGCTCTACTGGCAGCTGATCATCGCTGAAGGGGCCTATCTGGGGCGGCGAATGGTCGTCCTCCTCTACAACCTCTCGGCGCGAGCCTACGACCGCATCAAGCAATACGATCCCGGCTACGAACAATGGTTCCTCGGCCTGCCCCTGAGCCGCGCCATGCAGTTGCACCCCGATCCGTTGCTCCTGGATGTGGCAGCCGGCACGGGACGCCTGGCGCGCACGCTGTTCCGGCAGGCGGGATTCCACGGGCGGATGATCCTGCTGGACGCGGCGCGCGACATGCTCAGCGAAGCCGTCCGCACCACCCGGCCTTGGGCCGCGCAGCTCACCTTTATCTGGCAGAACGCCGCCCACTTGCCCTTTCCCGATGCCACATTCGATGGGGTCAGTTGCCTGGAGGCGCTGGAATTCATGCCCGATCCCGACGCCGTCCTGCGCGAGATGCTGCGGGTGCTCCGGCCGGGCGGCCTGCTGCTGACGACCAACCGCATCGGCAAGCTGGCGCGGCTGTTGCCGGGACGCACCTGCACGCCGGAGGCCTTCGAGGAGCGGCTGCACTCCCTGGGGCTGGAGATGGTGCGCACCCAGACCTGGCAGGAGGACTACGACCTGATTTGGGCGGTCAAGCCCGGCGTCATGACGCCGATCCCGCCGCGCACGCTGGAGACGCTGCTCCGTTGCCCGCGTTGCGGCGCCGCCATGCACCAGGAGGAGGGGGCCTTCGTCTGTGAAAATGCCCATCGCGCCCCTCTCGCCGCCGATGGCGTCATCGAACTCGCGCGTGTGTGACACTGGATGCTGGATGCTGGTTCCCCCTCACCCATTACCCATCACCCCATTACCCATCACCCCATTACCCATTACCCCATTACCCATCACCCATTACCTTCTGCTGAGGAGTCTTTATGGACACAAACGGCATTCTCGCCGCAGTAGCGGCAGACCTCCAATTGGCGCTGGAACGGGTGCGCGCCGCCGCGACGCTGTTGGACGAGGGGAACACCATCCCCTTCATCGCCCGTTACCGCAAAGAAGTCACCCTGTCGCTGGATGAGGAACAGCTCCGCCAGGTCGCCGAACGGCTCGGCTATCGCCGCAACCTGGAAGAGCGCCGCGAGACGATCCTCCGCACGCTGGAGGAGCAGGGCGTGCTCACCCCTGAGCTGCAGAGCGAAGTCGCCGCCGCCGATACGCTGCAGCGCCTGGAGGACCTCTATCGCCCGTACAAGCCCAAGCGCCGCACGCGCGCCACAGCAGCCCGCGAAAAAGGACTCCAGCCGCTGGCCGATTTGATCCTGGCGCAGCCCCTCGCAGGGGAACGCGAGGCCCTCGCCGCGCCCTTCATCAACGAGCAAGTCCCCACGGTCGAAGAGGCCTATGCCGGCGCGCGGGACATCGTCGCCGAGACGATTGCCGATGCGCCGGAAGTGCGGGGCGCACTCCGCGACCTAGCGCAACGGCGCGGGGTCCTCACCGCCGCCGTCGCCGATGAGGCGAAGGATCCCGAGGGGGTCTATCGCATGTACTACGCCTTCTTCGCGGACGTGCGTAACCTGCGTCCCCACCAGACTCTGGCGTTGAACCGGGGAGAGCGCGAGGAAGTCCTCAAACTCAGCCTGGAGCTCCCCCCTTCCGAGAGCCTGGGCATTCTGGCGCGCCATTTTCCCGCCGACCCGGCGTCCCCGCTGAGCGAGGAGCTGCGCCTGGCCCGCGAGGACGCCTTCACGCGGCTGCTGTTCCCGGCCGTGGAGCGCGACACCCGCCGCGCCCTCACCGAGGTCGCCGACGCCCATGCGATCGGCGTCTTCGCCACCAATTTGCGCTCGCTGCTCCTGCAGCCGCCCCTCCGTGGACAGGTCGTCCTGGGCATTGATCCGGGCATTCGCACCGGCTGCAAGGTCGCTGTCGTGGACGCCACCGGCAAGGTGCTTGCCACCGACACTATCTATCCCGACCGGCATCGTGAGGAAGCGGAGACCGTGCTGCGTCGCCTGGTGCAGCAACATCACGTCACCGTCATTGCCATCGGGAATGGCACCGCCGGCCGCGAGACCGAAGCGCTGGTTGCCGGGCTGATCGGCGCGGGACTGCCGGTCAAATACACCCTCGTCAATGAGGCCGGCGCTTCCGTGTATTCTGCCTCCAAACTGGCGCGGCAGGAGCTGCCGGATCTGGATGTCTCACTGCGCGGTGCGGTCTCCATCGCCCGGCGGCTCCAGGATCCGCTGGCCGAACTGGTGAAAATCGAACCCAAGGCCATCGGCGTGGGGCTGTATCAGCATGACGTGGATCAGAAAGCCCTGTCGGAGGCGCTCGATACCGTCATCGAATCGGCGGTCAACAGCGTGGGCGTGGATTTGAACACGGCCTCGCCGGCGCTGCTGGAGCACGTCTCCGGCATCGGTCCCAAAATGGCGCAGACCATCGTGGCGTACCGGGACGCGCAGGGACCGTTCCGCTCGCGCGAGGCGCTGCGCCAGGTCAACGGCCTGGGTCCCAAGACTTTCGAGCAGGCGGCGGGCTTCCTGCGTCTGCCCGATGGGGAGTCGCCGCTGGACAACACGCCGATTCACCCCGAAAGCTACGCCGTCGCCCACAAGGTGCTCGAGCTGCTGGGCCTGCCGCTGGGACATCCACACCTGCCGCAAGCGCTCCAGAACCTGCGCCGTGAGTGGGACCTCGAGGCCCTGGCGCAGGACTTGGGAACGGGGAAGCCGACGCTCGAGGACATCCTCGACGCGCTGGCGCGCCCCGGCCGCGATCCCCGCGACGAGCTGGAAGGCCCCATCCTGCGGGGGGACGTGCTGCACATCGAAGACCTGCATGAGGGGATGCGGCTCAGGGGGACGGTGCGCAATGTGGTGGATTTCGGCGCCTTCGTGGACATTGGGGTCAAACGCGACGGGCTGATCCACATCAGCCGCATGGGCAGCGGCTACGTGCGCAATCCCCACGAAAAAGTCGCCGTCGGCGACGTGATCGAGGTTGAGGTCGTGGAAGTAGACCTGCAGCGCGGACGCATCAGTCTCGCGCTGGTGGAATAAGGCGGTCGGCGGTTGATGCGCCGGGCGCCGCGCTGAGGGCCCGCCTCACTTCTGGCGGGATTTGAGGATTTGCGCCGCGCCCCGGAAGCGGGCGGGATCGGCAATTTGCTTGCGCGCCGGGCGCTCCAGCTCGGACACGATGAGGGTGCGCAGCCGGGTGAGGGATTCCGGCGTGATCGGATCGGCGCGCAGCGCCAGTCCCAGGGCGTAGTTGGAAGCGCCCAACGCCCAATCCCACTCGCGGCGCAGCGAATCGGCCTTCACATCGTAAGCGCGCTTGTCCCAGGCCTTGGCGGATTGTTGAGCGTCGTCATAGACCTCGCGCAACGCCGTCCCCATCACGGCCAGGAGGTCGTGCGCCAGCGCCTGTTCGTCTTGCTTCAACGTCGCGGGCAGATGCACCAGCAACAGCTCGGCCACCACCCGCAATTGGCGATTCCGCTCGAGTATCGTCATAGAGTTCACCGGCATCGGGAATGGGACAACAATGACAGCGCCAAACCTACCACAGCCTGGTTGGAAGTCAACCCGCACGCGATGGCTCGCGCGCGGGGCCATTCTGGCCGTGCTGCTCTGGAACCTTTCCGCCGCGCTCCCCTTTATCGCGTATCCTGAGACCTACGCCGGCGCCTTCGAACTTTCGGGGACGGTGGGCGCGGTGCTCACCCGCAGCATCGGCGTGCTGTTCCTCATGTGGGTCATCCCCTACCTGCCGGCGGTGCTCGATCCGGTGCGCTATCGGGTCTGCCTGGCCGTCATCCTCGTCCAACAGGGGATCGGGCTGACCGCCGAAAGCTGGATGGCGTTGACCCTGCCGGCGGGACACGCCAGCTTGCGCGCCACGGGCCTGCGCTTCATCGCCTTCGATGCTGCGGGACTGGTGTTGCTCACTGCGGCATGGCTGCTCACTCGTCCCGCCGCGCGGGGTGGCGCGAAAGACAGATCGGCGGCGGAATCTTGAGATAGATGGGGAGGAAATTCTCTTCCCGCCGCCGCAGTCGCCGGATGTTGGGACGCAAGGCCCAGAGCGTGAGCGCCATCGCCGGCAAGGCAAAGACCAGCACCAGGGCCGGCATTTTCAAGACGCCGAACAGGATGGGCAGCGACAGCGCAACGGCAATCGAGGCCACCGAAGCGTGCCCGACCAGGAGTCCCATCCCTACCGCCAGCCCCACCAGGATCGGCAACGCTGAAGGCCACAGCGCCGCCGCCACACCAACGCTGGTTGACGTCCCGGCCCCGCCGCGAAAGCCGAGAAAACACGAGTAATTGTGTCCCACCACGGCGAGGATGCCGGCGAGCGCGACTCCCCAATCGTTGACGTGTAACGCCTGCGCGAGCCAGATGGCGGCGGCGCCCTTGAGGCCATCGCTTATCATCGTGAGCACTGCCGGGATAAGGCCCGCCGTCCGCCAGACATTGGTCCCGCCGGTGCGCCCCGTCCCATGACGGCGGACGTCAACCCGCCGGAAGGCCCATCCCCAGAGCAACCCCGCCGGCAGTGATCCCAGCAAGTACCCGCCGAGTGCCGCAACGATCATCTTCACCTTGTACCCTCCTCCTTCGAAAATA
>JAGPHL010000051.1:9887-14061 GCA_018055515.1 Anaerolineae bacterium | reverse complement strand
CAGGCCTTCAAAATCCTGTCGGGCCTCGACGTATACTCACGGACTGCCAGGAGCCTCCGGCGATGTCCCGCCGGGACTGTTAACCTGTCACAAAAAAACAGGGCAGGGTGAAGACCCTGCCCTGTGCAGTTGGATTATGCCGCGTCGCCCGGAAGCGCAAACCCTTGCGCGCGCAACAGCTTCTTCAAATCTGCCAGCGCCTTGAGGCCAACGCCGCGGATATTGGTCAGCCCCTCGTCACCAGATTCGGTCAATCGAACCAGCACATCTTCCACGGTCTGGACCCCGGCCTCTTGCAGGGCATTCAGCACCCGCTGCGGGAGCCCAAGCTCGGTGATGGCCAGATGGGGGGCCGTGCGCGCCTCTTTGCGCTGCTGCACCTCCTGCAGGGCCTCCTCGCGGGCCTTGAGACGGCGCATGAAGCGATCCACCTGACCTTCGGTGTCCACGATGCGTTGCTCGCCGGTAAAGAAAGGATGGCACTTGGAGCAGACATCAGTGCGGATTTCCGGCACCGTCGCGCCCACAGTCCATGTATTGCCACAAGCGCAGATCACCCGCGCATTTTCATACCATTTAGGATGGATCTTGGGTTTCATGCCTCAACGCCTTCCTGTACCCGCACATTCACACGCTTGCGTCCGTGAACGACGTCGTAATACACATTGCCATCGGTCAACGCGAACAAGGTGTAATCCCCCCCCATGCCCACATTGACGCCGGGCTTGATCCGCATCCCCACCTGACGCACAATGATGTTTCCTGCGCGCACCATCTCACCGCCGTACTTCTTGATGCCACGGCGCTTGGATTGGCTGTCGCGCCCGTTAGTGCCTGTTGCCTTCTTGCGTGCCATTTCTACGCCGCTCCCTTCACAATTTCATCCACGCGCAGGCGCATGTAAGTCTGCCGATGGCCCTGGCGCCGGCGATAGCGCTCCTTCGGCTTGTGCTTGAAGATGCGAATTTTGGGGCCACGAAATTCTTCGAGAATGGTAACGCGGACTCGCGCACCGGGCACGGTCGGCTGCCCTACCACGATCTCGTCGCCATCCGCCATCAGGTAGACGTCTTCAAACTCGACTTGCGCGCCAACCTCTTCAGGAAGCCGCTCGACGACGAGTTCACTCCCTACAGTTGCTTTATACTGGTGTGTGCCTGACTTAACGACTGCGAACACGACTGCATCCTCCATTATACACAATAGAAGCCAACCCCTCAGGTCGGCTGCGAGCCAATTATATCTGGCTCGATGATTTTGTCAACCGCCGCCCGAATGGCTTTCCTGCGCCAGCTCAAGTTCCAGAGCGCGAGCGAGCCGCTGCGAGATGCCCTCCCAATGGGTGCCGGACCAGAAGATTTTACCACAATGGGGGCAGCGACGGAAGTCCTGCTGTGTCTGCGCGACGTAAGGCGGAACATGGGAGCGCGCCGCCGCCGAGGGGATGCGCTCCAGGAGCACGTTGCAGGTCATGCAGCGCGGCGGGCGTGGCGGAATTCCCACCACAGCGTTGACCTGCGCGAGCTGCGTTTCGAGCGCCGACGTCGTCACCAGAATGACGCGCAGTCCCCGTCGCGCCGCCAGGCCATGGTCCCGAGTGAGCAGAATCCGCCCCTCGCTGCGGGCGCGCTGCGCGATGACGACGTCCTCCTCCTGGGAATAGAGGGCGTCGTAGCCCAACAGGCGCAACCACCGCGCCAGCTTGCCCAACATCGCGTCCGCAATGAAGCGCGGCTCTTCCCCTGGATTCAACATCTCTGCCCCCTGAAATCCCCTCTGCCTGGGCGGCTCGCCTTCAGTATAACCCAAATCGCGGCGGATTCCACATCCCCCACTGCCCCGGGGTTGTTTTTCCGCCGATTCGATGGAGAATGAGCGCAAATTCCCTCGCAATCGAACGAATGTTCTGGTATAATAGGGGAGAGGGAGGCACAAGTATGGCTAAAACAGAGACGCGATGGGTCTGCCAGGAATGCGGCTGGAGTTTTGCCCGACAGATGGGCAAATGTCCTCACTGCGGCGCATGGGAGACGCTGGTCGAAACGGTGGTGGATACCCCCGCGCCCAACGCCGCGCCTCCGGCGTCCGCGGGGCCTGCGACACGCCCGCAGCGGCTCAGCCAGGTGGACGGCTTTCACGAGCAACGTATCCCCATCCCCATGGGCGAACTCTCGCGCGTGCTGGGCGGCGGATTGGTGCCCGGCTCGATCATCCTCATCGGCGGCGAGCCAGGGATTGGCAAATCCACGCTGCTCCTGCAGACGGCGGCCATGTTAGGGACGGAGGAACGCCCCGTGCTGTACGTCTCCGGCGAGGAATCGCCCGGCCAGATCAAGCTCCGCGCGCGCCGCCTCAACCTGGGGGGCGAGACGGTGCTGATGCTGCCGGAGACGGAGGTGGACGCCGTGCTGGTCCAGGCGGAAGCGCAACCGGCGCTGCAAGCCCTGATTGTGGACTCCATCCAGACGGCGCACGTCGCCGACCTGAATTCGGCGGCGGGAAGCGTGAGCCAGGTGCGCGAATGCGCCGCGCGCCTGCAACGATGGGCCAAGCAGAGCGGGACGCCGGTGTTGCTCGTGGGACACGTCACCAAAGAGGGCGCCATCGCCGGGCCCAAGGTGCTCGAACACATCGTGGACACGGTCCTCTATCTGGAGGGCGACCCCTTCCACACCTATCGCCTGCTGCGGAGCGTGAAAAATCGTTTCGGCGCCACCTCCGAGGTGGGAGTCTTTGAGATGCGCGAGGAAGGCCTGGTCGAAGTCGCCAATCCCTCGGAGGCCTTCCTGGCAGAGCGAATGGTCAACGTCCCCGGCTCGGCGATTGCCATCACCATGGAAGGGACCCGGCCGCTGCTCGTAGAAATCCAGGCCCTGGCGAGCGCCACCAGCTTCGGCAATCCCCGCCGCACGGTGAACGGCCTCGATTTCAACCGGCTGCTGCTGGTGGTGGCGGTGCTCACGCGGCGCATCGGCCTGCGGCTGGCGGATCAGGACGTCTTTGCCAACGTGGTGGGCGGCCTGCAGATCGCGGAGCCGGCGGTAGATCTGGCGGTGGCGGTGGCGCTGGCCTCGACCGTGCGCGACCGTCCCGTCGCCGCCGATCTCGCGCTGGTAGGTGAAGTGGGGCTATCGGGAGAAGTGCGCTCCGTTGGGCAGCTGGAAGCTCGCATTCGGGAGGCCGCGCGGCTGGGATTCCGCAAGGTTCTCATCCCGCGCACGCTCAACCGGCAGAAACTGCGACTGCCGGAAGGCGTGGAAACTGCCCCCGTCCGTTCCGTCCACGAGGCGATTGACCTGGCCCTGACCTGAAAGTTTAGGGTATAATGTGCCGGGAGGTCTCACCCTCCGGCAGCGAGACGACTGTGTGAGGTATGAGAAAAATGGATTTCGTGGATCAAATTATCTGCGGTGATTGCGAGCAAGTGCTGGCGGAATTCCCGGATAATTCCATTGATCTGATCTTCACCTCTCCGCCCTATGCGGATCAGCGGGTCGGCACCTATGGGGGCATCAGACCCGCTGAGTACGTGGAATGGTTCCTGCCTAAAGCCGCACAATTCCTGCGCGTCCTCAAACCCACCGGGACCTTTGTGTTGAACATCAAAGAGCGCGTGGTCAACGGCGAACGGCACACGTACGTCATTGAATTGATCCTGCACATGCGTCAACAGGGGTGGCTATGGACGGAGGAGTTCATCTGGCACAAGAAGAATTCCTATCCCGGAAAATGGCCTAATCGTTTTCGGGATGCCTGGGAGCGGCTGCTACAATTCAACAAAAGCCGTCAGTTTACGATGTACCAGGAGGCGGTGATGCTGCCGGTAGGCGATTGGGCAGAGACGCGCCTCACCAATCTCAGCGAAACGGACAAACGCCGGGATGAATCGCGCGTCGAAAGCGGCTTTGGCAAGAAGATCTCGAATTGGGTGGGACGCGATAAGGTGTATCCAGACAATGTCCTGCACATGGCAACAGAGTGTTCGAACCGCAATCACAGCGCCGCTTTTCCCATAGACCTTCCCAGCTGGTTCATCAAACTGTTTACCGCGCCTGGAGATGTGGTTTTAGATCCCTTTCTGGGTTCCGGCACGACCGCGCTGGCGGCAAAACAGCTCGGACGCCGCTACGTCGGAATTGACATCAAACAGGAGTATTGCGATCTGGCGCGCACA
>JAGPHL010000051.1:4983-9787 GCA_018055515.1 Anaerolineae bacterium | reverse complement strand
AGCCGTTCTCACTCCACCCAATCCAGCACGGCCGGAAAGTCCCGCAAGTCATCGCGGAGACGTTCCAGGGCGCGCGAACCGCTGATCCAGCTGACCCGTGATCAATGGCTGGACCTGCTCGGCGGCGCGCTGCTGCTGAGCGCGGTGCTGACGATCCTCAGCCTGCTCTCGCCGCAGCAGGGCGCGCTGCTGCACCTCTGGCTGGCGGGATTGGAGCGCCTCTTCGGCTGGGGCATGTTCATCGCGCCGCTCCTCATCGGCGCGACGGGCTTGTGGCTGATCCTGCGGCGTTTCGGCGAACGCTTCCCGCAACCCCAACCGGAGCAGATCGCCGGCGTCGCCCTGGGATTTCCGACAGCGCTGACCACCCTGCATCTGATCGCCTCCCGCATCTTCTGGCCCGAAGTCGCACTCCTGCAGCTCGTCGAGATCGGCGAGGGCGGGGGCTTGATTGGCGCGGCGCTGCTGGACCTGAGCCTGCGATTGGTCGGCAGCGCCGGCACCCTCGTGGCGCTGCTCATGGCCTGGCTGGTCGTCGTCACCCTGATCGGCGGCATCTCCCCCGCCGAGGCGGTCCAGCTGCTGTTCAGCCGTCGGGCGCGCCGGGAGACATCCCAACTGCCGTTGCCCGAAATGCCGCAGCCAAAGGCGTCCGCAGCGACCCGAGCGCCCCAACCCGCCGCACAGTCCTCCCTGCCCCGGCCGGCTCCCATCGTGCTGGGGGAACGCGCCGGGCAGGAGCCGACGCCGCTCAAGATCAATGGCAACCACGCGGAACAAGAACACCTCGACTTCAACGCGCCGACGCCGCCCTCCGGCTCGCCCTGGCGTCTGCCAGCGGTCACGGAAATTTTGGAGATCGGCAGCGAGCAAAACTTCAGCGACGACCTCATCCGCAAACAAGCGCGCATCATCGAAGAAACCCTCAGCAGCCTGGGCGCCCCCGTCAAAGTGCTGGAGACGAACACCGGCCCGGTCGTCGTGCAATTCGGCGTCGAGCCGCTCTTCGTGGATCTGCGCGGCGGCAAACGCACCAAGGTCAAGGTCAGCAAGATTGCCGCGCTGGCGGATGACCTGGCGCTCGCGCTGTCGGCGCGCAGCATCCGCATCGAAGCGCCGATCCCCGGCAAAGGCCTCGTCGGGATCGAGGTCCCCAACGTCGAGCCGGCCGTGGTGGCCTTACGCGATGTGCTCGAAGCCCGCGCCTTCGCCAAACTCAAAGGCACCCTGCGCATGGGCCTGGGACAGGACGTCTCCGGGCAGGCGGTGGCGGCAGACCTGCGCGCAATGCCGCACCTCCTCATCGCCGGCACGACCGGCTCCGGCAAGTCCGTCTGCGTGAACGCCATCATCGCCGCCTTGCTCCTGCAAAACACGCCGGAAACGCTCCGCCTGATGCTGGTGGACCCCAAGCGGGTGGAGCTCACGCAGTACAACGGCATTCCCCATCTGCTAACGCCCGTGATCGTGGACGTAGATCGCGTGGTGCCGGCGCTGCGTTGGGTGATGCGCGAAATGGACACCCGCTATCGGCGCTTCGCCAAAGTGGGCGCCCGCAATATCGAGGATTTCAACCGCCGCGCGGGCAAAAAGGGCAGCGACGACGAGCCGCTTCCCTACATCGTGGTGATCGTGGACGAGCTGGCCGATCTGATGCTGCAGTCGCCGGAAGAAACCGAGCGCGTGCTCTGCCGCCTCGCGCAGATGGCGCGCGCGACGGGTATCCATCTCATCCTCGCCACCCAGCGCCCCAGCGTCAACGTCGTCACCGGCCTGATCAAGGCCAACTTCCCGGCGCGGATCGCCTTTGCCGTGGCCTCCTCCGTGGATTCCCGCGTGATCCTCGACATGCCCGGCGCGGAACGGCTACTCGGGCGCGGCGACATGCTCTTCATGCCCCCCGACGCCGGCCAACCCCTGCGCTTGCAAGGCGCCTTCGTCTCGGATCACGAGCTCGAAAAGCTGATTGGCCACTGGCAGCAGGGACAGGCCGCTACGGTGGTGACCCTCCCCGCCGCCAGTCCGTTGCCGTTGAAGGACGCCCCGTTCGTTCCGGCGCAGGAACCCCTCTTCCCGGAGTTTGCCGAACCCTCGCCCAAATTTGAGGACGAACTGCTGCCGACCGCGGTGGAAATCCTCCTCGCCGAGGACCGCGCCAGCATCTCCCTTCTGCAACGGCGGATGCGGATCGGTTACACGCGCGCGGCGCGGCTCGTGGAGCTGCT
Source organism: Anaerolineae bacterium (assembly GCA_018055515.1). Taxonomy (GTDB): domain Bacteria; phylum Chloroflexota; class Anaerolineae; order B4-G1; family SLSP01; genus JAAZNO01. The sequence goes on along the minus strand of JAGPHL010000051.1, from coordinate 7,562 downwards.
GGAGGAGCTCGGCATCGTCTCCCCCGACACGAATCAGGGCCAGTTCCGCGGCGTCAACCGTCCCGTCGCCGAAGCTTTCCTGCGCTCCCTCAACGCCGGGGACCAGGCCGACGCTCAAGAAAATACTGCGGATGCAGGAGCTGCACCATGGTGATTTACCACCTCTACCGCGACGCCTTCTCCGAAGTCTACACGTACCGCTATCGGCTGGCCGACGAAACGGGCGCTGTGCAGCTCATCGCCAGCTGGCCGGGATTGCCGGTCGCCGACCGCCCCGAAGAGGTGCTCTTCCACACGGCCACGGGGGACTACCTGGCGCGCCTGCGCTGGGAAGACCGCTCCTGGTGGTACGGCGACCGTTTCTGGCTCTCGCGCGCGGCGGAAGAGCCCCCCTTCGCCATGATCGAGGAGCAGTGGCGGTTGGTAGACCGCCTGTTGCTGCGCCTGCCGGGCTATCGCCTCACCCTCGAGGAGGACGGCGTCGCCTTCAGCGCGAGGGGCAGCCGTTACAGCCAACAGCTGTACGAGATTTTCGCGCTGCCGACCGCAGCCAGCCAGGATGATGCCGCCGAACAGCGGATAGGCGCGGTACGACATCCCGCCAGCGGGCCGACCTACATCATGGAAGTAGAGCACCCGCGTCTGGAGGCCGATCTCAGCCTGATCGCCGCCCTCGGGGTGATCCTCGACCTGTGGGGTGTGCAGCGAGAGCAACGCGCATGAGCGACGTCACGATTCCCTTCGAGCGCGTCCGTGCCTGGTTTTTTGACCTCGATGGCACGCTGATGGACACCGACGACCAATCGGTCGCCTCGCTGGCGCGATGGTTACGGTTTCTGGGTGCGGCGCGCGCGCAGCGTCTCGCCCGCCGCATGGTGATGGCCAGCGAGACGCCGGCGAATGCCGCCGCCACCCTTCTGGACACGCTGCATCTGGATTCCCTGGCCTTCGCGCTGGAAGAGCGGCTCCAGCACACCGATCGCGGCTACGATTTCGAGCTCATCGAGGGCGTCAAACCGCTGTTGCTGCGCCTCGCCGACCGCTATTCGCTGGCGATTGTGTCCACGCGCAGTCCCGCCGCCGCTGAAGCGTTTCTCGTCCAATATGGGTTGACGGAGCTGTTTCCGGTCGTGGTGACCCGCCAGACCACCCGCCGTCTCAAACCGCACCCCGCGCCGGTGCTCTACGCGGCGCAGGCTTTAGGGCTTGCCCCCGCCGACTGCGTGATGGTAGGCGACACCACGGTAGACATCCGTTCGGCGCGACGGGCCGGGGCGTGGGCCGTGGGGGTCTTGTGCGGCTTCGGGGAAGAACGCGAACTCTGGCGCGCCGGCGCGCACCTCGTGCTGCCTTCAACGGCGGATCTGCTGGCGCTCGTGGAGTCGTCAGGCCGATAAGAGGCCCGCGCTCCCGTCAGCAGGAATTTCCACAGCAACCTTGGGGTCTCGCCCCGTGGCAGGGGGTTCCCCTATTCCGGCTCCTCTCCATAGAGCCGGGCCCACTGTTCCCGCTCCTCAGGGCTGAGCCCGTCGGTTCCCTCCTCGTCGGCGGGAAGTGACGGCGTGAGCTGTTGATGTTTGCGCAGCTTGGGCGAGCGGAACGCCTCCGGGCGACGGCGCCTGGGTTTCGTGGCCGGGGCAGCGTTCTCCTCGCTGCCCTCCGCCGGTGGTTCGGGCTCCACCTCTGGGAACAGCGCCATCCAGGCTTCCACCTCTTCCGGCGCGAGTCCCGCCTCCGTTTCCTTGTCCACGGTCAACGTCGCGGGAGGCTGAGGGTGCGCCTCGGGCCGGGGCAGGCGCCGCGGCGGAGGGGGCCCTTCCGGCACATCGTGGAAGACTTCCAGCCAGTCCTCCACCTCCTCCGGCGAGACCACCTCGGGTTTCCCCGTACGCGGGTCCAGGGACGGCGCCGGTTCCGACGGGAGCGGGAGACCCAGGCGTTCCGCCAGGGTAGGCGCCGGGGGAGCTGCCGCCGGCGATTTCTTCCCGACGGGCGGCGCCTTGCGCTCTGGCGTGACCGGCGAACTCGATGGCGCCGGCGGCCTTGCAGGAACGGGGCGGAGCTCGGGCAACGGCCGCCCCGGCCGATCCACCGGCTCCGGGAAGACCTCCAGCCACTCCCGGACTTCAGTCGGCGAGGGGTCGCGGGGTTTCTCCAGCGGCGGACGCGCAGCGGGCTGCAATTCCAGGGCAAAATCCTGTGAGGTCACCGCCCGCGCCCCGAGGCGCCGTGCAAAATCCAAAATCTCGCGGTCGGAGCTGACCACCGTCCAGTTGGCCGCGTCGCGGAGTTTCTCCAGCCGCTTCATGATGATGCGATCGGCGGTGCTGCGCTTGTGTGCGGCGAAGATCACCTCCAGGTCGCTGCTGGAAAGCGTGCGAGAGTAGCCGCCGGGGATGCCCCCGTCGAAGACGACGATGGCCTTGCGGCGCTGATGTCCCAGCCAGCCCCGCAGCTTGAGGATCAACGCCACCTCGTCCTCCGGGTCCTCAAGGCTGATGTCCGGCAGCGCCGCGATCAAATTGTGGCCGTCAATCAAAAAGGGCATGGCGTCCTCAGCGAGTCAGCGAAAAAGCGAA
>JAGPHL010000051.1:2579-4883 GCA_018055515.1 Anaerolineae bacterium | reverse complement strand
AAAAAAATCACTTGCACGGCAAAGGGTGCGCGAACTTCAGGCTGCTCTCAAGCCGCCCGCCCCGGAATTCATTTCGGGGCTGATACGTCCTCGAACAACGCGCTTCAGCGCGGTTGGCCCCTGTCAGGCTGGGGATTCCATCCCCGGCCAAACCGGCGAGCCGTCGCAGCCTCTGCTCACGACTCACATTTTTGCAGGATGCGCGCCAGCACATGGCGTCTCTCCGGCAAATGGCGAGCTGGTACGCACGTGCGCACCCGTCTCGGTCAAGCGACACGCGCTTCGGAGGCGAGAATGCGCCACAACATCAGGGCGGCGACGACCGCCAACCCCGCGCCGAAGAAGAACGGCGCTGCCGGGCCGAAGCCCTTCCAGCCGCCGAGGCCCTGCCACAGCACCCCCGCGATCGCTGAAGCCGGGAACGCCGCCAATCCCACCGCAGCGTTGTACACCCCGTAAGCCGTGCCGCGCTTTTCCGCCGGCACCAGGTCGGCCACCAGCGCCTTCGCCGTGCCCTCTGCCATCCCGTAATAGACGCCATACAGCGCGTAGAGCGCCCACACCTGCCAGGCAGCGCTGGCAACCGCAAAGCCCAGGTAGATCATGCCATAGACAAGCCAGCCAAACACGATGAGGCGCCGCCGCCCGATTTTATCAGAAAGCGCCCCCGCCGGGCCGGAAATGAGCGCGTAGATGAGGTTGAAGGAAGCGACCATGAGCAGGACCTGCACCAGATCCAGCCCACGCTCGCGGGCGCGCAACAACAGAAAAGCGTCGGAGGAATTGCCCAGGGTGAAGATGACGACCGCGCCCAGGAACCACAGGAAACGACGGTCGAAGCCGGCCAGCGTGAGTTTAGGGGCGTTCTGTTGACGCAAGGGCACTTCTCGCGCCCCGAACGCCAGCAGGAGCACCGCCAACACGGCGGGCAACAGGCTCCACCATACGATCGTGTGGAAAGTTCCCGCCGCCAGTTCGAACGCGCCGCGCTGCATCCGCCACAGCAACGCCGCCGCGATGAGGGTTCCCAGCATCGCACCGGCCGTGTCGCCCGCACGGTGCAGCCCGAAAGCCAGGCCCCGATGGCGCTCGTCAATCGAATCGGCGACAAGCGCATCGCGGGGCGCCGTGCGCAATCCCTTCCCCACCCGGTCGGTGACGCGGATCGCCATCACGCCGCCCCACGTCTGCGCGAACAGGTAGAAGGGCTTGCTCAACGTCGAGAGCGCATAGCCGGCCACGGCGAGCCACTTCCGCGCGCGCAATTTGTCCGAAATGTAGCCGGAGAAGACTTTGAGCAGGCTGGCGACGCTCTCGGCGATGCCCTCGACGAGACCGATGACCGCCGTGCTGGCGCCCAACACCGTCGTCAGAAAGAAAGGCAGCAGGTGCACGAGCATCTCCGAGGAGACGTCGGTGAGGAAGCTGGTAAACGTGACGACCCACACGTTACGCGGGAGGCTCTTCAAGGCTGAGCCCTTTTCAACAGAAGTCGCGGCGGATGTAACAGGTTGTGATGACATGGAAAATTCGATCTCCTTGGAAAATAGAGAGTAGTGAGCCGTGAGTAGAGAGCTGTCGCAGACTGCGCTCACGACTCACATTTTAATTTGCGGTAATGTGCCGCATGAACATGTCAACTCCTCGGAAAATGCGTAAGCGAGATTTTATCCCCAGCCAGCGCGCCGCCTTTCATTTTCCCCTCAGGGAACGGACGGCAGTTTTGCCCACAGGACCACCTGGCCGATCTGCGGGGCGAAAGGCGACCGCCGGTAAAAATACCACGCCAGGGGATGGCTGCACACGGGGGGAAAGACGCCCGGCTCGCAGCCGGGAATCCCGCCGCCGCTCTGCAGCGTCACGCCAAAGGTCATCCCACGATAGGCCGCGCGCGCCTCCGCCGGCGGGGTGACGTCTTCCAGGGTGAGCACCAGCTCCGGCTCGTCAGCGGGCCACGCCACGACGCGACGCAACGCCGAAGAGGGCAAGGCCCAGGTCAGCACCGCCCAGACGTCAGTGAGCGCCGGGTCGCTTTCCACCACGGTCAGATACGGCGTCTCAGGGCTGAGCGCGCGAGCGATGCGCAGGTCCTCGACGGTGCGCTGCAGGCCACGCACGTCGTCCGACACGCCGGTCGCGACCAACGGTTCCGTCGGATTCCCCGGCCGGACGTAAGCGACGCCGGCGGCGAATCCCACCTGCAGCAGGCACAGCACCACCATCACGCCACCCGCGAGCCCCTTCAGCGCCCGACGCGGCTCCTGGAGTGTGGCAAAGCCGGCGGCCATCAACGCCTGAATGACC
>JAGPHL010000051.1:0-2479 GCA_018055515.1 Anaerolineae bacterium | reverse complement strand
CCCGGCCCGGCGACGCTCGTCCGCCTCAGCCGTGAACAGCGCCGTGATCACCCACACGCCGCCGAGCGTCCCCAACGCGGCCCCGCTCACCTGCCGCGAGACGGAAAGGGCGACGGGCGAAAGCAGCAGGAGGACCGTCGCGCTCCACGCCGCACACGTCGGCGGGATGTCGGCGCGCTCGGGCAGGGCCAGCGTCTTGCGCCAGAGCCACGGCGTCAACGCCAGCAACACCCCGGCCGTCGCCGGCAACAGGCGCGCTATCCCGCTGCCGCTGCCGAACAGCCAGAACAGCACCGCATTGCCTGTCAACAACAACGGACTGGCCGTCGTGACAGGCCACACGCCCTCCTGAACCGCCGACCGCGCCTCCAATGCCAGGCGCGCTTCAGCCGGCGTGAGGAGCGCCGCATCCAGCGCGCTCCAGCGCGTGAGCAGCAGCACGGCCAGCGCTCCCATCCAATACCAACGCCAGGACTTCGACATAGGCCTCCTGCTAAGGGGGTGTGACTCGATAGAGAGTGACCGCAGCGTTCTGATAGGCCACGGGGAAAAGCGCGGCGAATTTCGCCAGCCCCTCTTCGGGGTAACGCGCGCGTTCTACCGGACCGATGTAGAGGTAGGCGACGTCGTATTGCGCCAACAGGGAGCGCGTCTCGGCCACGTCGGTGGTGGTGAAGAGCCTTTCCAGCGCCGCCTCGCGCACCGCCGGTTCGTCATAATTCCCGCGCCACTGCGATTGATGGCCGCCCCAACCTAACAGGGTCGGCAATCCCGTCAGCGCGGAGACGCGCCCCTCGTAGACGTAGGCGCGATAGCGGTCGCCCGGCGCTTCGAGGATGACGGGCCGCCCCGCGACGTGGGTGTTGAGCCAGCGGATCGCGTCCCACTCCTCCGGCTCGCGTTGCGACAGCCACAGCGCGCCATCGAGCGTGCCCGCCCCGCCGTAGAGGGCCTCGTTCTGTCCCGCGCGCGCCGGAATGGCGAAGCCGGTGTAGATCCAACCGACCGCGATGAGCAGCCAGGCCAGCGTCACCCCCACGCGCCGGCCCCACGTTGCCGCCAGTCCCCGGCCATCGGCCAGCCACCACGCCGCCGCCAGGCTCCACATCACCCACGCCTGGAAATAGAATTTGAAGATCGTGTTCATCCGCGTGTTGAAGACGTCTTTGAGGAAGACGTATTCGGGCGCGAGCGTCAGCCCCAGCCCCAAGAGGACCAGCAGTCCGACGAAAGCGGATTCGCCCTGCAGCGCCCCTCGCGGCGCGAGCAAGGCGATGAAGAGGACAATGCAGCCGCAGACAAGCGCCAACGCCGTCCACGGATTGAGCAGGCGGGTGAGGAGTGCGTCATAGACGGTGGCGAGCTCCACCGTCCCCACGCCGGGGATCTCCCATCCCTGTCGCACGGCGGCCAGATAGGGGCTGCTCACGATCCGTCCGACCAACAGGCCGGCGAGGGTGATCACGACGAGGAGGAGCACGCTCCAGCCAAGTGCCTGCGTCCAACGCACGCCGGCCTCCTTCCCCAGGCGCAAGACGATGCCCACCACGGGCACGGCCAGGGGAGCAAACATCACCAGGAATTGCGGCAACCGCGTGGCGTTGAAGACGTTGGGAAGCACGCCGCCCGCCTGAGAGCGCAGGGCGAACCAGAACGGCGCGTAGAGGGCCACGCTCGCTACCGCCAGGGCCAGCGCCGGCGGGATGACGGCGAGCACGTGATCCAGCAGCGATTTCTCAGGCGTCCTTTCGCGGCGGATGAGGAGCATCACGGCGACGATGAGCGCCCAGTAGATGGGGAAATCCCAGGTGTTGAGGAAGCCGAGCGCGCCCAACGCTGCCGCCATCCCCAGCCACGGCGCCAGGGCGGTGAGACGGCTCCGCAGGGACGGACGGACTTCGTCCTCGCGCGGCTCCCGTCGCCGGCCCTGCCAGAGATTGAGCGCCAGCGCGATCACCACCAGCACAAACGGCAGCGCCAGCAGGTGCGGGTGCATGTCGCCCAGGATGAAGCTGAACGCCGGAAACTCGTCAATGACTTCCTGCGAGACGCGGGTTTCGGTGGTGACGATGGGCGCGTAGTCGTGCAGCACGCGCGAGGCCTGCCACCAGTCGAAGCGCGCGGCGGTCATCCATGTCCCCTCGGCGGGCGGCGGGGCGCTGAGCGCCTTGAGGTCGAGCCAGCGCCAGAAGCTCGCCGGCAACAGCCCCAGGCCGTAGATGACCTGCAACAGGCCGTTGGCGTTGCCGGTGACGAGCAACAGCAGCGGCGCAGCCAGCGCTTTGAGGGGGCGCCGGCCGGCGGTAAGGTCGTAGACGATGCCATACGCGGCGACGGCGGCCAGGGCAAACCAGGCGGCGTTCCCCAAATTGAAGGCCATCGTCGCGGGGAGCGTCGTCACCTCGGTGAGCATACCCAGCAGCAGATAGCCCAGGTAGTAGTACGAGATAGCAAATCCCGAAAGCCAGGGGTCGTGCGG
>JAGPHL010000050.1 GCA_018055515.1 Anaerolineae bacterium | reverse complement strand
GGGTAATGGGGCCAGTATCCAGTAACCAGCCTTGCCAGCGCCCTAAAAGCAGGTAGAATGCCTCAATGTTATGGAAGAGCAAGCGATGGTTACAGGAGAGGCCGAACGGATCACGCACGCCGCGGCGCTGATCTCCGTGGGAAATGTCACCAGTCGGGTCCTGGGACTCGCCCGTGACGTAGTCAAATCCTATTATTTCGGCGCCGGCGGCGCCGTCAGCGCCTTCGATGTGGCGGCGCAGGTCCCCACCATGCTCTACGATCTGCTCACCGGCGGCATGTTGAGCTCCTCGCTGGTGCCGGTCTTCTCCGATTATGCCCCCCCGCAGCGTCGCAGCGAACTCTGGCAGCTGCTCAGCCTGCTGCTCTCGCTCCTGGCGCTCTGCCTGAGCGCCCTCGTCCTGATCATCGAAATCGCCGCCCCGGCCGTAGCGCGCCTGCTCAGTGGCGGACTGCCGCCCGCTTATCTGGATCTCGCCACACAGATGATCCGCATCACCACGCCGGCGATCATCTTTCTGAATCTCTCCGGGCTGCTCACCGCCGCCCTCTACGCCTTGCAGCGCTTCAACCGTCCCGCTTTCCTGGGCACCCTCTCCAACGCCGTGATGGTGCTCACCGTCATCCTGCTGGGACGGACGCGCCTGGAATCGCGCAGCCTCGCACTGGGACTCCTGGTCTCCAGCATCGCGCAGGTGCTGTTTCAGTGGCCCGCCTTGCGCGACGCCGCCCTGCGCCCGGTGAACCCCCTGCGTGGACATCCGGCCCTGCCGATGATCGGACGTCTCTACCTGCCCATCGGCCTGGGCCTCATCGTGGATCAGGCCGCGGTGGCGCTGAGCTTCAACCTCGCCTCGCACATTGCCGTCAGCGGCATCGCCTGGATGAAGTACGCCGCCACCATTATCCAGTTCCCGCTAGGGATGGTCGTCACTGCCGTTTCGGTCGCCATCCTCCCCACGCTGTCGCGCTTCGCTGCCGGGGCCGACGAGCAGCGCTTCAGCGCCACGCTGGCGCAGGGAATCCGCCTGGTGTTCGTGCTGGTCCTGCCCGTGACGGCATTGCTGCTCGTCCTCGCCGAGCCGGTAGTCGCCCTCCTGTTCCAGCGGGGCAACTTCATGCCCGCCGACACTGTGGCCGTAGGCAATGCCCTGCGCTACAACCTGCCGGGCCTGATCTTCGCCGCCCTGGATCAACCCCTCATTTTCGCCTTCTACGCCCGCAAAAACACCTGGACCCCGGCGCTGGTCGGTGTGGGCACGACGGCTTTCTTCACTATCCTGGTCCTCACCCTCACGCGGATGGGAGAACTGACCCTGGGCAACCTCATTCTGGCGAATTCCCTGAAGCTCACCCTCCATGCGCTGTGCATGTTCTACCTCTTTAATCGCCATGTCAGCACACAGCTAATTGCGGAGGCCCGGCGTACTACCGGCATCGCCGCGCTCGCCGCGCTCGCCATCCTGCCCCTTGCGGCGGGACTCGCCGCCCTGGTGGGCCGCTTCGGCCCGGAAGGCTTCATGGGAGCGCTCAGCCAGCTCATTTTTGCGGGGGGCCTCAGCCTGATCCTCTATCTGTGGCTGCTGCGCCGCGCCGGCGTCGAAGAACTGCAGCTGCTGGAACAGGTCATAGCGCGCTACGGTGGACGGCACAACAGCTCGCCTCCCCAGGCCCATCCGCCCGCCGAAGCTCCAACGGAAGAGACTGACGTATGAACATCCTCCCGAAATTCAACCGCAATGACGCCCGCATTCTGGGATGCTGGCTCTTGCTCGGCCTGCTGAGCGGCTGTGGGGCGCCCTTGACGCCCGGCCCGACCCCCGCCAGCGGCGAGATCGTCGTCCTCTGGCATGGGTTCACCGACGCCCGACAGGAGGCGCTGCTGGCGCTCGGCGATCGCTTCAACGCCGAACGCCCTGCCGGCATCACGCTCGTCATCGAATACCACGCGGATCTGCCGGCCCTGCTGCCAACGACCTCCCCCGACCAACGTCCCGACCTGGTCATTGCCATGGCCGACGAGGTGCCCGCCTATGCGGCCCAGGGGCTGACGGCCCTCGCCCCCGCCGACATCCCGGCGGATCTGCTGCCCATGGGCCGGGCGCTTTTCACCGTGAAAGGAACCCTCCAGGCGTTGCCGCTGGGTCTGGCGACTTACGTGCTCTACACCAACGACAACTGGCTCCGCGACATCGGCTATACCCCCGCGACCGCCATCCTGGAAGACCTGCATCTCAGCACCTGCCGCGCTACCGACCTCGCCAGCGGCCAGGTGGGACTGGGGTTGCCCAGCCAACCGGGAGTGTTGCTGGCGTTGCTCGCCGCCGGAGAAGCTTCCCTGATCGGGGAGGACGGCTATTATCATTTCGACGATCCTGCCGGCGCCCGGCTCGGCGCCATCGTTAAGGAGGGCTTACGCGCGGCGTGCATCCGTACCTTTGCCCTGCCGGCTGAAGGCATCACCCAATTCGGCGACAGCGCCATGGCCATGCTAATCGAATCCAGCCTCAACCGGCGCGAAATCCAAGCCGCCGTGGCCGCCGAAAGCAACTTCACCTTGGGAGTGACGCGCCTGCCCGGCCCAACGGGGCCGGGGGCGACGCTCTGGTACGGGGTGGGAATCTTTGCCACGCGGACCGCCGAGCCGCAACACCCCGCAGCGGGGGTTGTCCTGGACTGGCTGCTTCAGCCCGAGGCGCAGGCCCTCTGGACGGCGAAAACGCACTACCTGCCCGTGCGCGCCAACAGCATCGCGGCGCAACTCGCCGCCTTACCGGCGGAGGCCGGGATCGAGCGCGCGCTATTGGAGCTGACCCAGGAAGTCGCCGCCAATGGGGCCTGGACGGTATGGCCCGCTCAGGCGTATGGCGCGACCTGTCGCGCCGCGCTGGTTCAAGCCCTCACCGCCTTGAACACCGAGCTGCCCGCCCACGAAGCCCTGCAAGAGGCCGTGGACAGTTGTAACAGGGAGCTGGCGCCATGACACTGACCCCCGAAGCGTATCCTTCCTGGCTGAGCGCGGCGGCGGAAATCGCCCGTGAGGCAGGCGCGCAGCTCAAAGCGCACTGGCACAGCGGCGTCGCCGTCCACAGCAAAGGCTACCGCGACATCGTCACCGCCGCCGACCTGGCGGCTGAAGAGCTCATCCTGGCCCGTCTGCGCGCCACCTTCCCCAGCCATGCCATCACCTCCGAGGAGGCCGGCGCCGACGCTGAAGCCGCTTCCACCCGCTGGCTGGTGGATCCCCTCGACGGCACCACCAATTTCGCCCACCACAATCCCAACTTTTGCGTGTCGCTGGCGGTCGCCCAAGATGGCGCGCCGGTCGTCGGCGTCATCTACGACCCGCTGCGCGACTTTTTGTTCACGGCAGCGCGCGGCGCGGGAGCGGCCCTGAACGGCGCGCCGCTTCACAGCTCCGGCGTCACCACGCTGGCGGATGCTACCTTCGCCGTCGATTGGCCCCGAAAACCCCGGCCGCGGCAGGAATTGTGGCAGCGCGCCGGGAAATTGATGGTGGAGGCCCGCACGATGCGCGTCCTGGGAGCGGCGGCCCTCAACATGGCCTATGTCGCCGCGGGCTGGTTCGATCTGTACCTGGCGCGGGTGCTGGGACCGTGGGACATGGCGGCCGGCGTCCTCATCGCGCAAGAGGCCGGCGCCGTCGCCGCCACACTCGACGGCGCGCCGTGGACTCTTGCGCATCCCGATCTCGTGCTCGCAGCGACACCAGGCCTCCTCGAGGCTTACCTGAAATTGCAGGGGGATGACTTGTGAAACGATACTTCTCGCGCTCTTCCCGCTGGAGCCGCGCGCTCGCGTTGTGCTCGCTGCTGGCGCTTCTCTTTGGCGCCGCCCAACCAGCGGCCCTGCAGAGTGAACCGACACGCGATTTTGCCGGCCGGCTCAATCAGGCGCGGCTCGCGGAGGGACTCGCCCCGCTGAGCTGGTCCACGCTGCTTGCACAGGCGGCCCAACGTCACGCCGACGATCTAGCTGCTCACAACCTCATTGACAGCACCGGCTCCGACGGCTCTACCTATCGTCAGCGCATCCGCGAGGCCGGCTACCGCGCCTGGAACGATGGCCTGCTGGTCTACGAGACCTTCTGGGTGGGCCTGGGAAACGCTGAGAACGCCTTGGACTGGTTCCACAATGACGCCGCCCAATGGAGCGCTTTTGTGGATCCACGCTACCGCGAGGTTGGCGTGGGCTATGCGGAGAGCCAGAACCTGCATTATTTCGTGATCAGCTTCGGCTCGCGGCCTGGCGTGCTGCCGGTGTTCATCAACGAAGGCGCCGAGACTACCGATCGGCCCCAGGTGGTCATTCACCTCACGAACGAGGAGGCGGTGCCCCTAGGCGAGGGACGCTGGATCGGCCAGGCCATCGAAGTGCGGCTGGGAGAGACGCCCAACCTGGAGGATGCTCCATGGCAACCGTGGGAACCGCTCCTGCCGTGGGTCTTCTCCAATGACACGCCCGGCGATTATGCCGTCTACGTTGAATTCCGGGATGGCGCCGGCCGCACCACCATCAGCCAGGACACCATCCAGCTGACCGCGCCCGGCGAGGGTGAACCGCTGGCGCCCACCGTTCCCCATCAGGAAGTGACGCCGCCGCCAGAGCCTACTGTGGAAGCGACGACGGTTCCTACCGACGAGCCGCCGGTGATGGAGACACCCGTGGTCACCGCGCCACCAACGCCCATACCCACGCTCGCTGTGGCGACGTCCACCCCCGCGCCCACGGCCGAGCCCCTCAGCACGCCGGCCCTCACGCCCACGCCGGTCGCCGCCCTCGTCAGCGAGCGCCGTCCCGTGGACTGGCCTCTCGTGAGCGTTGTCCTGCTGCAAGGGATCGCGCTGCTTCTGGGAGTGGCGACCTTCCTGCGGCGCAAATAGCGCGGGGCATCAGCCGGCGCCCCCCGGCGCGCCGGGCACTGCGAAAGTTCCCTGTTTTTTGGCAACGGCTGAACAGGGACCCGATTCATCCAATAAGAAGCGAGACATAAAGATAAAGCGAAGGCGCCATGGCTAAGACACCCTCCCCCTCATCACCACGAATGCTCAGGATATGGCAGGCAATCCAGGATTATGGCATGATCACCCTCGGCGCGCTGATCGTCGCCGCGAATGTGCCGCTGTTCTTGGAGCCGAACAACGTGATTTCTACCGGCATCACCGGCATCGGGATGTTGGCGCATTATCTGTGGGGCTGGCCCATCGGCCTGGTCACCTTGCTCATCAACATCCCCTTGATCCTGGCGGGCATTCGCTGGGGCGGCGGCTGGCGTTTCTTCATGCGCACGATTTATGCCGTGCTGGTGCTCACCCTCGGCATTGATGGACTCAGCCGCGTGCTGCCGCCCGTCCAGGTCGAGCCGTTGCTCTACACCCTTTTCGGCGGGCTGCTCGATGGCATCGGCATCGGCCTGGTGCTGCGTGGCAGCGGCACCACCGGCGGCACTGACATCATCGCCCAATTGCTCAGCCGCTATCGCGGCATCGCTTTCGGCAACGTCTTCATCATGGTCAACACCGCCATTCTGCTGGCCGCCGCCTTCGTCGTGGGCATCGTGCCGGTGCTCTACGCGCTGATCGTCAATTACGTCTCCGGTCGCGTCGTGGACACCGTGCAGGAAGGCGCGGGCTACGCGCGCGCCGCGATCATCATCTCCCAGCGCAGCCAGGAAATCAGCCAGGCCATTTTCACGCAGCTCGGGCGCGGCGTGACAATCCTCGAAGCACGGGGGGGCTACACCCAAAACCCCCAGCCGGCGCTCTACGTCGTCGTGACGCGCTCGCAGGTCACGCTGCTCAAGCGGCTCATTTCGGAGATTGATCCGCACGCCTTTGTGGTCGTCTCCGAGGCCCACGAGGTCTTAGGGGAAGGCTTCAACCCCGTCAAAGCGGCCTGAACAGGGTGCCTCTACGATGACAAACTGGGGGCCAGCAACGGCCCCCAGTCGAATGTCCACAACAAAAGCGTGCCGGCTCAGGCCCGCCGCGCCCGTTCCCATGCGGCGAGCAATGCCCGCCGTCCCAGCACTTCCGCCATCTCCAGGCGGTACTCCACGCTCCCCAGAAAATCCGCCGTCGGATGCAGCTCCGCCAGCGCCGGGGCCAGCGCTCCCGTGACTTTCGCCGCCGTGAGCAACTGCCCCTTGAGCAAATGCTCGGTTTTCAGCAGGCGCACCGGACGGGAGTCCGCGCCGCCGAGGGCCAGACGCACCTCCGTCGGCAAGCCCTCCTCCACAGCAACATAGGCCGCGGCGCACACGATGGGCCGATCCTTGGGCGAGCGGCCTACTCCCTCAAAGGCGGCGGCGCTGCGAACCGGCGGACGTTTCACCAGCAGCTCCGTCAGCAGCACGCGCGTGCGGATCAGCCGGTCGCGGTAGGCCACAAAACTGGTGAACGGCGCCGTGTGCAACACCGGATCGGCATACCGCACGTCAGTGTCCAGCACCAACAGCGCGGTCGTGAGGGGATCCGCCGGCCCGGCGACGATCAACGTCCCGCCGAGCGTGCCCTGTTCACGCAGCGTGTGCGATTGGGTGTAGTCCGCCGCCGTCGCCAGCAGCCCATCTGCCAGTTCGCTAACCGCCGCCTCCTCGAGGAGCTGTTGCAGCGTGACCCGCGCGCCCAGTCGCACACCCTCGACGTCGCTTTCAATTTTGTCCAATCCCAGTCCCTGGAGGTCCACCACCGTTTCGAGCTGCGGATCACCCTGCGCTACGACCCAGGCGCCGCCGCCCAGGTAGCAGGCATGAGGGTTGGTCTGCGCCAGCGTTACCGCTTCTTCGATGGTTGTAGGGCGAAGATATTGTTTTACATTGCGCAACATACATACCTCCTCAAACCTTTTGCGTCTCTTCTTCAGTCACACCGGCCATCCACAGGCCCAGTCGCTCCGGCGTCGCTTCCGCACGCTCCAGAATTCCCATGATCCGGCCCTCATAGATCACGGCAATGCGATCCGAAAGGGCCAGAATCTCGTCCAGGTCTTCTGAGATGAGCAGGATCGCGGCGCCTTGCTCGCGCTGCGCCTGCAACACCCGCGCACGTTCTTCCAACAGTCGCTGATGGACGTATTCGGTCGCCCCGATGTCTAATCCGCGCGTGGGCTGCGCCGCGATGATGACCCGTGGTTCCCGGGAGAGCTCTCGCGCCAGAATGATCTTCTGGATATTGCCCCCCGAAAGGTTCTTGGCCAGCGTCTCATGGGACGGCGTTTTGATGCGAAAGGCCTGGATGCGTTCTGCAGCGCTCTGGGCAATGGCTTGAAAATCGAAGAAACCCGCGCGCGCGTAAGGCCGCTGGCCATGGTCGCGGAGAATCAGATTTTCTGCCACCGTGAAATCCTGAATCATGCCATCGCGCATCCGCTCTTCGGGGATATAGGCCAATCCTCGCCGGATGAGCTCCGCCGTTGGCGCGCCGGTGATGTCCTGGCCTTCGAGGAACACCTGCCCTGCGGTGGCGGGACGCAGGCCATTGATGACCTCCGCGAGCTCGCGCTGCCCATTGCCGGAGACGCCTGCCAGTCCCAGGATTTCACCCGAATGCACTTCCAGATTCACGCCCCGGAGGGCAGGGACGCCCATGTCGTTCAGCGCGCAGAGATCGCGTACCGCCAGACGCACTTCCCCTGTTGGGACAGCGGCTTTCTCCGGTTGCAGGATCACCTCACGGCCCACCATCATCCGCGCCAGGTCGGCCCTGGTCATCTCGCCGCGCGGTTGACATCCCACCATATGGCCATCTCGCAGCACCGTCACCCGATCGCTGATGGCCAGCACCTCGTGCAGCTTGTGCGAGATAAAGATGACCGCGTGCCCTTCGTGCACCATTTGTTTGAGAATGGCGAAGAACTCGTCCACCTCTTGGGGGGTGAGGACGGCAGTCGGTTCATCCAGAATCAGCAGGTCTGCCCCGCGATAGAGCGCTTTGATGATTTCCACCCGTTGTTGCTGCCCCACGGAGAGCTGCCAGACAGGGGCTTGAGGATCCACATGCAGACCGTAGATCTTGCCCAGCTCCACCACACGCGCCGAAACTCGCTCCAGATCCGTGAGCGGCCCGCGGGAAGAGGGCAGCCCCAAAGCCACATTTTCCGCCACCGTCAGGGAGGGGACCAGCATGAAGTGCTGGTGAATCATGCCGATCCCCAACCGTATGGCGTCAACCGGGGAGTTGATCTGGACGGGCTGACCGTTGATGCGGATTTCACCTTCATCGGGACGGTACAGGCCATAGAGCACCTTCATCAGGGTGCTCTTGCCCGCGCCGTTCTCCCCCAAAAGCGCGTGGACCTCGCCGGCGCAAACGTCGAAGTTCACACACTCATTGGCGCGCACCCCGGGGAAGCATTTGGTGATGCCCACCATCTCCAAACGCTCGATCCGAGGCTTTCCGGACGGCAGCACGTCAGATTTGACCATGGGTCGCTCTCAGGGCGCGACGTTGATAGCGCCAGTAACGATGGCGTTGATGGTCGCCTCAGCCAATTGCTTGACCTCGGCAGGCAGATTGTACGCCGGGTTGAACTCGATGTACAGGCCCTTGTTCTCCAAGGTGATCGCAAAGGATTGGCCACCCAACGTGCCCTTGCCGATCAGGTCAATCATCTGCAGGATCACGCCCGACCAGTCGTAGATCTGATTCGCTACGACCACTTCAGGCGCGAGCGAGGTCTGGCTGGCCTGCGTGCCGAACCACAAGACGTTGTTTTCCTTCGCCACGCCGATGGCGCCCACCACCATTTGCGCCGTGCCGGCCATCACATCGGCGCCGGCCTTGACGTGCGTCTGAGCGGCCTCGGAGGCCAACGCCACATCGCTGAAGGAGCCGATCCAGTTGACGTTGACCTGGGCGTTGGGATTCTGCGCCTTCACGCCGGCGACAAAACCATCCACGTAGAGTTTGGCATCGCCGGTCTCAATGGGGCCGACCACGCCAATGACGTTGCTCTTGGTCAGGGCGCCGGCCATCACACCGTTGACGTAGCCGCCTTGCTCCGAGCGCGCTTCATACGCAAACACGTTGGTAATCCCCTTATCCACAAAGGTGTCCACCGTCGTGCCCCAGGCGAAGCTGGTCTTGGGGAAATCGGGGGCGATCTCCTGCAACACGCTGCCGTACTGCGAGCCGTGCGCGATCACCAGGTCATAGCCCTGACTGGCGTAGTCACGGATGGCAGCGCCGGCGTCATCCACCACGAACATCCCTTCCGAAATGACGAACTCCAGTTTCTCCGGCCCGCCCTGCGCCTCCTGCACCTTCAGCAAGGACTCATAAATGCTCTGGCTGAACGCCAGGTCGTTCTTGGCGCTGGGCGTCACCACCGCGATGCGGAACTTCTCGCCAGAAGCGCCGCCGCCGCCGCAGGCACTCATCAACATCGAAGCCATCACCAACACACTGAACCACTTAGCCAGCTTACGCATCAGATGCTCCTTTTCTATTCTACGAAAATTTGTATGATCATCACCCACGAGCATAGTCGGCATCGCCTCACCCTTCGCGGACGAAGGGCTTGGTCAAGGCCGTAGGCGGACGCACACGCTGCACCGCCACCACCAACGCCAGAATGGTCAACACGTAGGGCATCATCACCGCGAATTCCGAGGGGATGGGCAACCCTAACACCTGCACCCACAGCTGCAGGGCGTTGACCATGCTGAACAACAGCGCCCCCGCCAGCACTCCCCAGGGACGCCAACCGCCAAAATAGACCAGCGCCACGGCGATGAAACCCAGGCCGCTGGTCAGATTCTGCTGGAAAACATTGAGCAGCGCGATGGAAAGCGACGCCCCGGCCAGGCCGGAGAGCGCCCCGCCCAGCGTCACCGTGATGTACCGCACCAGACTCACATTGACCCCCAGCGAATCCGCCGCCTCCGGGTTCTCCCCCACGGCGCGGATTTTCAACCCGAAGGTGGTCTTGTCCATCACAAAGGCCGCTATCGGCACCAGCAGATAGGCGCCATAGACGAGCAGATTTTGATTGAAGAAGACTTCACCCAACACCGGAATCCGGCTCAACAAGGGGATGGCCAGAGGACGGAACCCGCTCACCGTTTGCACGGTTCCCAGCAGCGTCTGGAAGAGCAGATCGCTCAAGCCCAATCCAAAGAGATAAAAGCCGATGCCGCTAATGCCCTGCTGAGCGTGAAGCGTGATGCTCACAAAGGCCATGATCAGCCCCATGAGGGCGCCGACGAACAACGCCGCAGCGACTCCCAACCAGAGACTGCCGGTTCGACGGGCCACATAGAACGCCGCAAAAGCGCCGACCAGCATTTGCCCCTCGACGCCGAGGTTGAGGACGCCGCTGCGCTGTCCAAACGTCTCGCCGATGGCAGCATACAGATAGGGCGTCGCCAGCCGAATGCCAGAAGTGAGAATCCCCAACAAAACCTGTGCGGTGAGCAGCTCGCCGATCATACCGTTCCCTCCTGGCCGGTCGCGGCCGGCGGCGTTGAAGTCAGAGGCGTCTCATCCCGCTCCAGGGGACGTTCGATCACCCGTCGGCGAGCGCGCTTTTGCCGCCACAGTTCGGTGCTGACCACGAAGACGACCACCAGGCCGTTCAGGGTGACGATGAGCGCCGCCGGCACCTGCACGGCGCGTTGCAGTTTGTTGGCGCCTACCAACAGGCCGCCGAAGAGGAAGGCCGCGGGAATGGTCCCCAGCGGGTGCAGCTGGCCAAACAGCGCCGCGACAATGCCATGAAAGCCCGCGCTGCCCGTGAAACCCGTCGCCGAGCCGTCGGTGAACATGCGGAAGTTCACGCCATAGATCTGTACCGCACCCGCCAGCCCGGCCAACGCGCCGCTGAGCGCCAACGAGAGGGCAATGTACCGCGGGACGTTGATGCCCGCATAGCGCGCCGCCTCCTTGTTCAAGCCGACGGCCCGAATGCGGTAGCCCAGCGTCGTCCGCCACAAGAGGATGTAGACCAGCACCGCCATGAGGATGGCGAGCAACGTCCCCAAGTGCAAGCGGGTAGGCGCCAGCCGGGGCAAGTCAAAGGCGGGGGAAATCCGCGCCGTCTGGGGGATGCGCGAGGCTCGTTGCAATTGAACCGGGTCCATGAGGGGCCCAATCAGCAAGAAGTTCATCCCCTGCACCGCGATCTGATTCATCATCACCGTGCTCAGGATCTCGTTGACGTTGAAATGGGCTTTGAGCAGGCCCGGAATCCCACCCCAGATCGCGCCGCCCACCATACCGGCCAGCAGCGCCGCCGGCACCACCAGCAACGCCGGCCCGCCGGGGAAACTCAAGCCCACCAACACGGCGCATAGCGCCCCCACCACAAACTGCCCTTCGCCCCCGATATTGGTCACGCCGCCGCGCGAGGCGATGCAAATGCCCACCCCGACAAAGAGGAGGGGCGTCGCGCGCACCAGCGTGTCGGCAATCGCGTTGAGGCTGCCGAAAGCCCCTTCCACCAGGGCGGCGTAGGCCACCAACGGATTGGCTCCCAGCGCCAGCAACATCAGCGCCCCCACCAGCAGCGCTGCCAGCGTCGCAAACACGGGCAGCAACGCATCCACCAGCGACGAGTTCCATAACGCCGCAAGCCATTGTTTCATGCTCTATTCCTGTTCCACCCGCCAGAAATGCCGTTCCACCCCCCACTGTTCGAGGGTTTCCGCTGCCGGAGCGACAACGACCGCCCTGGCCTCCACCGTCACCGTGCCATCCGCCAGCCGCAACTCGCCGGCGACTTCCGCCGCACGAGAGCGCCGCTCGACCACCCACCCGACTGCGGTCAAAGGCGTCTCCGTCGGTGTAGGGAGGCGATAGCGCAATTCCAATTTTGCCGTGACCCAAAACGTCTCCTCGGCCTGCCCGACGTTGATGGCGCGGCCCGTCACCTCGTCCATGATGGCGGCCAGGGCTCCCCCGTGCGCCATGCCCGGATAGCCCTGATACGCCTCCGGAATGCTCAACGGGGCAATCACCTGCCCGGTGGCTTCATCGCTGTAGAAGCGCAAATGCAGGCCATGCGGATTTTGCCGTCCGCAGACAAAACACATCCGCGATGTCGGCTGCGGCTTCCAGGTTGCGGGAATGTCGTCCATGGAAGAGAACTCCTCGGAAAATAGAGAGCCGTGAGTAGAGAGTCGTCACAGCCTCTGCTCACGGGTTATGGCTCACAGGGTTACTGTTCAGCCACTGATTAAAAAACACAATATTTCATGGAAGCAAATGAAGATTTAGAATCAACTTTTGCCCCCTATCCCCTGGCCCCTTCCCCCCGCGCAGCGCGGGGGGAAGGGGAACTTTTTTTGTGGGGTTTTGCAGGCGGGCGTAGCCCGCCTGCAAAACCCCAATTTTTTTCTCCCCCTCCCCAACGGCGCATGCGCCGTTGGGGAGGGGGCAGGGGGTGGGGCAAAAGCTACAGCTCACAAAGGTTCATTCATCGCCGTCTAACCACTTGACGCCAGGCTGAGCAGTTACCGCGCATTTTCATTTTTGGATAGTGTGCGCCAGCACAGGGCGTCTCCTGCAAGAATAGCGAATGTGCGAATGGCGAATCAGCGAAAAAGCGAGTAAGCGAAAAATCACCTACGCGGCAAAGGGTGCGCGAACTTTAGACCGCGCTCAGGCCGCCCCGGAATGAATTCCCGGGCGACCATGTGAAGCCCGCTGAAGCGAGCTCCCTCAACAACGCGCTTCAGCGCGGTTGGCCCCCGTCAGGCTGGGGATGGAATCCCCAGCCCAACTCACTTCTCTTCGCGCATGTAACCTTTGCCCAGCGCGGCCGGCGCGCCGATGCGCTTGCTTAATGCTTCCCACCAGGTCATGACGATCAAGACGACGATGGTGGCGAGATAGGGCAACATGTTCAGGAAGGCAGCCGAGATGTGCGTCCCAGCGGCCTGAAGCCGAAATTGGACGGCGTTGATCCCGCCGAAGAGCACCGCGCCGAGCACGGCCCGCGCCGGGTTCCACATGGCGAAAATGACGAGCGCGATCACAATCCAGCCGCGCCCGCCGGTGATGTTCTCGGCCCAGCCGGGGGTGTAGGCCAACGAGAGGTGCGCCCCTCCCAGGCTCACCAGCATCCCCCCGCAGATGGTGTAGAGGTAACGAACCCGCGTCACGTTGATCCCCATCGCGTCCGCCGTCTGTGGATTTTCACCCACCGCGCGCAAGTTCAGGCCGGGGCGGGTCTTGTACAGGTAGAACCAGGCCAGCGGGACCAGCAGGTAGACCAGGTAGGTCAAAATATCCTGGTTGAACAACGCGCCGAACACCGGGATCCGGCTGAGCACGGGGATTTCCAGCTGCGTGAACTTGGGACCGATCAAGCCCATCAACTGCTGCCCGCCAGGACCGAGCCGCTGCCCCAGGAAGCTGGCCAGCCCAGAGCCGAAGAGCGTCAGGCTCAGCCCGCTGACGACTTGATTAGCGCGCATGGTCACGGTGAGGAAGGCGTGAATCGTGGCCATGGCGGCGCCGACGAGCAGGGCGACCACCAGCGCCAGCACGAGACTGCCGGTATGGTAAGCCACGGCGAACGCGGTCACCGCGCCCATCAACATCATCCCCTCCAGCCCCAGGTTGAGGATCCCCGAGCGCTCGGTGTAGATTTCACCCACCGTGGCGTAAATCAATGACGTGCCGGCGCGCAAGGTAATCGCCAGAATGGAAGTCAGCAGTTCGATCATTGCCGGGCCTCCTGGAGCTGCGGGGTAGAACGGACGATCCGTAGCCGGTATTCGGTAAACAGGGCGCCGGCCAGCATGGGGAAGAGCAACAGCCCCTGCAGCACGAGGCTCATCGCGGCCGGCAGGCCCATCATCATCTGCACCTGATCGCCACCGACCAGCAGCGCCGCCATCAAGAGCGCCACGAAGATGACCGCCCACGGGTTCAGCTGCGCCATCCAGGCGACGATGATGGCGGTGTAGCCGTAGCCGATGGAAAGTCCCTGCTGGAGCCGCCGGGCGATGCCGGTCACCTCACAGGCGCCGGCCAGCCCACTCAGCGCGCCAGAGAGCAGCAACGCCAGGACGATGTTGCGCCCGATGTTGATCCCCAGGTAGCGCGAGGCGGTCTTGTTCTCGCCGATAATCCGCAGTTCAAAGCCCCAGCGGGTGTACTTGAGGATGAACCAGAGCAGCGCGGCGGCGATGAGCGCGAAGA
>JAGPHL010000271.1 GCA_018055515.1 Anaerolineae bacterium | reverse complement strand
GAATCAAAAACCCATCCTGCACCGCGTCGTCGAGCGCGACGCCCACGGCTACTGGACGCAGGGCGACAATAGCGCCGCCCCCGATGGCTGGATTCCGGCGACGGCCGTCGTAGGCGTGATCGTCGCCGTCGAACGCGAAGGGCGCGCCGTGCGGTTCGGCCTCGGTCCTGAGCGGCGACTCATCGCGGCGTTTAGCCCCCATCGCCGCCTCTGGCGCCGGTTGAACGCTCTCCTGCATCGCTGGCGCTGAACAACGGGCGACTTCTACCCTCATCTGATCCACGCCTCCCCCGGCATCTCACGGCCAGGATTTTTCCCCTGTTGCGCCGTCTGCGTCTGTGAGCCATGGCTTAGAATTGACACGCGCCCAAAACCTCAGTACAATAAAGGTCAGACAACTACGGGCGCATTGCATCCAGGCGCCCATTCCAAGGTAAAGGAGCGGACTATGAAAATAACCATCACGCTGAACGGAGAGAAACGGACCTTTGAGATTGCCCCCAACGAGACCCTCTTTCATTTGCTGCGCCGCGACGGCATCCGCAGCCTCAAATTCGGCAGCGAAGACGGCGCGGATGGCTACAGCACCGTGCTGGTGAACGGGCGCCCGCGCGCCGCCATCGTCACCCTCGCGGCGCAGGTAGACGGCGCGGACATCCTCACCGTCGAAGGGCTGAGTGGACCCCAACAGCGCGGTTGGCGCGGCAGCGCCGAACTCCATCCCATCCAGCGCGCCTTCGTCGAGACCGGCGCCATCCAGAGCGGCTACGACACGCCCGCGCTCGTCCTGCTCGCCAAGGCCCTGCTCGACCGGAATCCCAACCCCACCGAGGCGGAAGTGCGCGATTGGATCAGCGGCGTCGTCTCCCGCGAGACGGGCTACACCAAACCCGTGCAGGCGATCCTGCGCGCCGCTGCCTACCTGCGCGGCGAAACTCCCCCGCCCCTGGAGGGCGGACCGGGCGAGATGTTTGTCCTGCCCGAAGACCTGTTGCCGCCCGAAGAGCCCGTGGAACCCTACGAAATCAGCGGGTCGGGCGGCGCGGCGCCGCGCACCCTCACCACGCCCAAAGTCGTCGTCACCCCGCAGGCGGAAGAATTCAAAGTGGTGGGCAAGCCGCTGCCCAAAGTGGATGCGCTCAAGCTGGTGCAGGGCAAACCCGCCTTCGTCGCCGACTTCGAACAGCCGGGGATGTTGTACGCCAAAGTGCTGCACAGTCCCTACGCTCACGCGCGCATTCGGGAGATTGACACCAGCGCCGCCGAGGCCCTCCCCGGCGTGCACGCCGTCCTCTGCTACAAGAACGTGCCCCGCGTCGTCTTCTCCACCGCCGGGCAATCCTATCCCATTCCGGGGCCGCTGGATTATGTGAGTTTCGACAACAAAGTGCGCTATGTCGGCGACCGGGTCGCCGCCGTCGCCGCCGAGTCGCCGGAAATCGCCGAACAGGCCCTGGAACTCATCAAGGTAGACTACGAGGTGCTGGAACCGGTCCTCGACATGCGGACGGCGTCGGCGGAAGGCGCGCCCGTGATCCACGATCAGGAGGATTACGTGAATTTCGGCGATAGCGAGCCGCAACACAACATCGCCGCGCGCGTCCGGATCCACCTCGGGGATGTCGAAGCCGCCCTCGCCGCCTCGGACTTCGTCTTCGAGACCGAAGTCCAGACGCAGAAGATGAAGCACGTCCCGCCGGAACCGTGGGTCTGCCTCACCTACTGGGATTCCGACGATCGCCTCGTCATCATGACCTCGACGCAGGTGCCGTTCCACGTCCGCCGCATCCTCGCGCCCGTCCTGGGGCTGACCGAGGGGCGCATTCGCGTGATCAAACCCCGCATCGGCGGCGCGTTCGGCAACAAACAGGAGATCTACGAGGACATCGCCGCGCATCTCACCATTGCCACGGGGCGCCCCGTCCTCTTCGAGCTCACGCGCGAGGAGCAGTTCATCTACACCGTCACCCGCCACCCGATGATCGTGCGTTATCGCCTCGGCGTGAACCAGGATGGGACGATGACGGCGCAGGACATGTACGCCCTGAGCGACACCGGCGCTTACGGCGGACACGGGCTCACCGTGCTGGGCAACACGGGACACAAGACGCTGCCCCTCTACAACACCCCCGCCGTCCGCTTCCACGGCGACACCGTGTACACGACCACGCCGCGTTCCGGCGCCTATCGCGGGTATGGCGTGACGCAGGGCGTCGTCGCGACGGAAACGCTCATCACCCAGGTGGCAAAAACGCTCCACATGGATCCGCTGGAATTCCGGCTCAAGAACCTCATCGAGCCGAACACCGAGAACATCATGAGCAAGGTCTGGAGCGAGGGCCGCGAGGCGAAGGGCGAGATGATCGTCACCAACGCGCTGCGCGAGGCCGCCGCACAGGGCGCCGCCGCCATCGGCTGGTCCGAGAAATACGGCAATCCCGCATGGCACACCGTGCCCGGCAAGCCTCACCTGCGGCGAGGCATCGGCGTCGCCTTCCTCATGCAGGGATCGGGCATCCCCAATCTCGATATGGCCGCCGCGAGCATCAAGATGAACGATGACGGCAGCTTCAACGTCCACGTCGGCGCCACCGACTTGGGGACCGGCTCGGACACCGTCCTGGGGCAGATCGCCGCGGAGGTGCTCGGCTGCACGCTCGACGCGCTGATCATCACCTCGTCCGACACCGACTTCACGCCCTTCGACAAGGGAGCGTACGCCTCCAGCACCACCTACATCAGCGGCGGGGCGATAGCGCGGGCGGCGCAGCAAGTCGCCGCGCAGATCAAGGCCGTCGCCGCGGAGATGCTCGGCGTGGAGCCGGACGAGATCATCCTGCGCGACAATCACGCTTTCGTGCGCTCGGATGCCGAGAGCAACGCCCCCTTCACCTACGCCCTCACCTTCCGCGAGATCGCCTTGCAGGCGCTGCACAAGGAAAATCAGCACCAGATCATGGGGCAGGCGTCGTTCGTCAGCCCGGTCAGTCCGCCGCCCTTCGCCGCCCAATTCGCCGAGGTGACGGTAGACATCGAGACGGGCCAGGTCACCTGCGACCGGCTGCTCATCGCACTGGATTCCGGGCAGATCGTGAACCCGCTCACCGCCAGCGGGCAGGCAGAGGGCGGCATGTTGCAGGCGCTAGGCTACGGGCTGACGGAAGAGCTCGCCTTCGATGACCAGGGCCGCATCCTCAACCCGC
>JAGPHL010000270.1 GCA_018055515.1 Anaerolineae bacterium | reverse complement strand
TCACTCAAGATCACATTTCAGGAGTATGACCATGACCCAACCCCAGGTACAATCATTGGAGGCTTTGATCGCGGTGCAGCCCGGCGCGGTGGTGAGCCGCGAGATTGTGAGCCGCAGCGCCGGCACGGTGACGCTGTTCGCCTTCGACGCGGATCAAGGCCTCAGCGAGCACACCGCGCCCTATGATGCGCTGGTCTATGCGCTCGAGGGCGCGGTCGAGATCACCGTATCCGGCAAGCCTTTCACGGTCAACGCCGGCGAGATGCTGATCATGCCCGCGCACGAACCACATGGGCTGAAAGCGCTCTCGCCGTTCAAGATGCTGCTGGTGATGATCCGCGCGTGAGGCGAGGTCTCGGGGAAAGGGCCGGCGCGGCGGGCGCCTATTTCCAGCGCGTCAGGATCGTTTCCCGCTGAAACAGGCGGATTGCCAGCCAGAGCACGCCGACCGTCACTGCCGCGATCAGCAGGGTTGCCCAGCTCATCAGCCGCAAGTTGAGGTAGACCTTCCCCATCAGCACGATTAAGCTCAGGGCGATGAGCGGCACGATGAACAGCCCGGTCACCTGCTGTGCGGCGCGCGGATCGTTGAGCCGCGACGAGGCGATGACGCCAGAAGCGGTGGAGAGCACTGCCAGGAAGGGCGTCTGCAACGCCATGCTCAATGACCAGACGGGGCGCACCCAATAAGCGAGCACCGTGGGGCTGGCGATGAAGTTCAGCCCCACGGCGGTGAATACGAAGCTGAGCCAGGTCAAGACGATCGCCGGCGCCGCTGCCGAGATGGTTTTCCCCAGCAGCAGCTCGGCCGTGCTCACCGGCGTCGCCAGCAGCGGCTCCAGACTGCGAGTCTCCTTCTCGCCGATGATGCTGTACGCGGCGACGTAAACCGGCAAGGCGAGGGGAATGAGTAGCAGATAGAACATGTACTGATCGTTCAACAGGATGATGGTCCCCTCTTTGTAACCCAGCGCCTCCAATTCGGGCGGCAAGGCCATGCCGCTGTCCCCGGTCGCCGGATCGTATTCGGAGTCGGGGGCGCGCTCCATGAAGTAGACCGTCCCCAAAATCATGCCGACCAGCAGCAAGGGCAGCACGGCCATCATGCCGAGCACCATTTTGTTCTTGCGCATATCGAGCCATTCTTTTTCGATCACGGCCTGCAAGCGTTGGCGATTCATGCTGTTGCCTCCGACTCGTGCAGCAGATCGAAGTAGACCTGCTCCAGAGAATGCGATTCCCGCTCCACGAACTGAATGGCTGCGCCGGCTGTCATCAGCGCCTGGATGAGCTCGGGATTGTGCGTTTCAGGCTCATCCAGCGCCACCCGTAACCCTTGGGGCGCCTCTGTGACGGCGGTGACGAAGGGGAGCGCGCGCACGGCGGCGAGGATCTCCGGTGTGACTTCCCGCAGCTGCACCCGCACCGAGCGCCCATACAGGTCTTGCCGCAGCGCGTCCGGCGCGTCCACGCGAATGAGCCGCTGTTTGATCACCGCGACCCGGTCGCAGAGGTGATCGGCCTCCTCCAGGTTGTGCGTGCACAGGAAAATGGTGCGCCCTTCCCCTTTGAGGGTCTCGATAAAGTCGCGGACGAGGCGCGCGGCTTCGGGGTCCAGCGCCGAGGTCGGCTCGTCGAGGAAGAGGACCGGCGGCTCGTGCAGCAGGGCTCGGGCAATCGCCAGCTTCTGCTGCATCCCTTTGGAGAAACCGCCTACCGGCTCGGAGCGTCGTTCCCAGAGCTCGAGCAGCGTGAGGTATTTCCGCAGCTGGCCGGGGATGTCTTCCACACCGTGCAGTTTGGCAAAGAAGCTCAGATTCTCTTCGGCGCTCAGGCGGGGATAGAGCCCCGGCGTCTCGGTGAGCAGGCCGATGCTGGCATGGATGGCTTCGTCATCCTGCCCCACGCGCCGGTCGTTGATCCATGCCGCGCCGGAAGTTGGCGCGATGAGGGCGGCGAGCATCCGCAGCGTCGTCGTCTTGCCCGCGCCGTTCGGCCCCAGAAAGCCGAAAACCTCGCCCCGCTCGACGTGCAGATTCAGGTCCTCTACCGCCAACAAGGGGCCGAAACGTTTGGTCAAATGTTCAGTACGAATCATGTTCACACCGCCGTCATGGGATCGAAGAGTTTGGCATATTCTTGTAGCGCGTAGCGATCGGTCATGCCGGCAATGTAGTCACAGACTACCCGCTCCAGAGGCCGCTCTTGCAGTTGGGCCTGCACGTCGTAGGGCAGTTGCGCCGGCTCGCTGAGGTAGGCTTCGAAGAGCGCCGTGATCACCCGTTCCGCTTTGAGCTGCATCCGCATGACGTGCGGATGGCGATAGAGGTTTTCGTAGAGGAAGTGTTTGAGCTCGCGGGTCATGGCGGCGACTTCGGGCGAAAGTCCTGCAATTTTCTGGGGGCGTTGACGCACGTCTGCGACGCTGGCGCACCCCTCGGCCTCCAGCCGGGCTGAAGTCGCCTCGAGCATGTCGGTGACCAGCAGTCCCAGCAGGCGGCGCGTCAGCCGATAGCGCACCATGTCATTGAAATGCTGGCCATCCCATCCCAGGCTGACCTTGAGGTGTTCCCACCAGGCCAGGCCGTTGAGCTGCTCCGGACGTAGCAGCCCGGAGCGCAGGCCGTCGTCCAGGTCGTGAGCGGTGTAGGCGATCTCATCGGCAGGATTGGCCAGCTGCCCTTCGAGGGTACACTGCTTTTCCGGCTCGAAAGCGGAAGCGTCGGCGACGTCGTACTCGGTCTCGTGTTTCACCATGCCTTCGCGGACTTCCCAGGTGAGGTTGAGGCCGTGGAATTCCGGGTAATGCGCGGCGAGTTGTTCCACGATGCGCAGCGATTGCCGGTTGTGATCGAAGCCGCCATGTCCCTGCATCAGGCGGTTCAACGTCATCTCACCGGCATGGCCGAAGGCGGGATGTCCGAGGTCATGCGCCAGGCACACGGCTTCCACCAAATCTTCGTTAGCGCCGAGCGCGCGGGCCATCGTCCGCCCGATTTGGGTGACTTCCAGGGTGTGGGTCAGGCGGGTGCGGTAGTGATCCCCCTCGTGGATGACGAAGACCTGCGTCTTGTATTCCAGCCGACGAAAAGCCGTGTTGTGGAGGATGCGGTCCCGATCGCGCTGAAAGGCCGTGCGGTAGGGCGCTTCCTCTTCGGGGAAGGCGCGCCCGCGCGAGTGCCCGCTGCGCATCGCATAGGGCGCGAGGGTGAGATCCTCGAGCCG
>JAGPHL010000269.1 GCA_018055515.1 Anaerolineae bacterium | reverse complement strand
CGCCAGGCTGAGCACCGTCTGCCACAGCGGCACGGCGGTCGTGACCATGCGGGTGATCATCGCTACCGGCGCGCTCAAGGGGAAGAGGCTGAAGAAGGTCGCTACCGCGCCGTTGGGCGTCTGAATGAAGGACGATTGGAACATCAAGGGCAAGAGCAGCGGCAGGATGACGATGAGGGTGAACTGGCCGCCTTCGCGGGCGCTGGGAGCGAGCGCGCCAATCGCGCCGAGCAGCGCCGCGTAGACCAGGTATCCCAAAAGGAAGAAGGCGATGGCCCAGCCCATAAAGCCTGGGGGAAGGATGGCGACGCCGGCTGCCAGGTCCAACAGCTCGCGGTTGCGTTCCAGCGCCAGCAGGCTGCCGCCTAACCAGATGCTCATCTGCAGCAGGGCCACGACTCCCAGCCCCACAATCTTGCCCAGCATCAGCTCGCGGGGGTTCACGCTGAGCAGCAGCACCTCAGCGACGCGATTTTCCTTTTCCTTGGCGACGCTCTGGAGCATAAAGCCGCTGCTCATGGTGAGCACGAAGTAGAAGATGAAGAGCACGGCGTAAGGGATGATGTACCCGGCCAGGGTGTTATATCCGCCAAGATTCTGCTCTTTCTGCGGCGCCAGCGCGCGTTCGGTGACGTTGGGTAACGGATCCAGCAGCAGGGCCGGTGTTTGCGCCCGCTGGGCCAGGTTGTAGGCAAGCAGGGTGGCGATCAGATCGGTGTTGCTAAAGCGTGTAAACGGCCTCAACTCCGGCTCTACGGCGAGCACTTCCCCGGTCGCCAGGTAATCCGCCGGAATGACGTAATAGCGTTGCAGCTCGCCGCGCTCCATCGCCGCTTGCGCTTCTGCCTCGGCGTCGAATTTCCGCAACAGCTGGCTCGGGAATCCTGCGGGGAATTCCTGGATCAGGCCGGCCTGATCCACATAGCCGATAGTGACGGCCGGCGCTGTCGCCTCGCCGTTGAGCAGGGCGCGGTCGTCTTCGGCCTCGAACATGCGGTTGACGATCACCTGCGAACCGACGCTGAAGGCCATGATGATCAGCGGCAGCAGGAAAGTGGTCAGCCAGAACGAAGGCTTTCCTACCATGGTGACGATTTCGTGTCTGATGATCAACAGGATGTTGCGCATGGCTAACCCTCCTGGCGACTTTGGCGCAGCGCGGTGAAGATGTTCTTGAAGGTGAGGGGTTGCCCGTACTGGAGCATCCCCGCACGGAAGACGCGCGCCGCGAAACGCACGCTGATGATGGCCGCGCCGACGAGCAGGCCCCAGCCGACGAGCATCTGCCAGGCCGGGATGGCGGTAAAGCCCCAGCGCAGCAATACCGTGAGAAAGGCCGTGGTGGGAAACAGGCTCAGCGCCACGGAGAGGGGATGATTGGGATTGCCGAGGATCACCATGATGAAGAACATCGGGAACGTGAAAAACAGGTTGAGGACGCTGGCGATCTGCTGTCCCTGCCGCGTTTCGGTGACGGTAGCGCCGATGGCGATCATCAGCCCGGAGATCAGCGCCAGGGAGGGCAGGAAGTACAGGAGGCCGATTCCTACCATGCTCCATGGGACGGTGATGTGGGGGAAATTGGTGATGAACAGCGGCGCGACCAGCAGGCCGATGGCGACGGTCACTCCCCACAACCCCAGCTGCGTGAGCACGACGCCGAGCAATCCCAACGCCTTGCCGCCCATGAGCTGTTCGGGTGAGAGGGTCGTCATCAGCACTTCGATCGTGCGATTTTCCTTCTCGTCGGTGACGGCCTGTAGCATGTAGCCGCCGACGCTCATCACGCTGAAGAAGAAGAGGAAAGCGCCGACGATGGGGAAGAGCGCGCTGACGAAATCGGTGTCGCCGAGCTGGCGCTTGCCATCGGGCGTGCGTAACGCGAGATGGGTGCCCTCGTAGAGCCGGCGCGCCTCCGCCTCTGGCAGCTGCTGCACGAGGTTGGCGTGCATGAAGTCCCAGAAATCGCTGCGCGCCCGGTCGCTGAGGGCCTTGTCGAGGATGACGCATTCGGCGGCCGGCGCGCTCAGATAATCCGCCGGGATCACGTAATATCCCTGGATCTCGCCGGCTTCCAGCGCTGCCTGCGCAGCGCCCTCATCGTGATAGGGGCGGATTTCCACCGTGGACGCCGGGTCCTGTCCGAGCGCCTCCCGCGCATCGGGCCGCAGAATGCCGGCGTGATCTACGTACCCTACGGGGCGCGCGTCCTCGCCGAAGACTGTGATCAGGACAATGACGACCATCAACGCGATGAAGAGCAGGGGGACGCCCAGCGTGGAGATGAGGAAGGACTTCTTCCCCGCGATCCGCCGGTATTCCTGTTTGGCGACCAGCCAGACCTTTGCCATGGCGTCTACTCCTCTCCCGTCGCGGCGCCGCCTCTGACGACGGTGACGAAGATGTCTTCCAGCGAGGGTTCGGCGATCTCGAAACGCTCGAGTTTGATGTCGTCGCGCAGGGCGAGCGCGCGGAGCACTTCCTGCGGGCTGACGCCGACTGCCAGGGCCAGATGCCAGTCGCCGTTTTGTTGGCGCGCTTCCAGCACCCCCGGCAGGCCGGTGAAGTCGCCCTGTCCGCTGAGCATCACGGCGTTGCCGGCGAACTGCCGCCGAATCTGGTCTACCTCGCCGTAGAGCACCGCCTCGCCGTTGTTGATGAGGACGATGCGGCTGCACAGAGCCTCCACCTGGTGCATCTGGTGCGTGGACATGATGATGGCTTTCCCGGCCCGGCGTTGCTCCTCGATGATCTCCTTGACCAGCCGCGTATTCACGGGGTCGAGGCCGGCGAAGGGTTCGTCCACGATGATGAGATCGGGATCGTGGAGCAGGGTGGCGATGAGCTGCGCCTTTTGCTGCATCCCCTTGCTCAGTTCCTGGATTTTCTTCTGGCGGTGGTCGTACAGATCGAAGCGCTTGAGCCAGTCTTCCAGCCGTTGTCGGGCGGTGGCCTCATCCAGCCCCTTGAGGGTGGCCAGATAGATCAGCGTGGGTTCAAGTTTGAGATCTTTGTACAGGCCGCGCTCCTCCGGCAGATAGCCAATGCGGTGTTTTGTGGTTTCGGTCATGCCGTTGCCGAAGAGCGTCACCTCGCCGCCGTCGGGGCGGAAGATGTCGAGCATGACGCGGATGGTGGTAGTCTTGCCCGCGCCGTTGGGGCCGAGAAGGCCGAAAATTTCGCCGGGGTAGACCTCGAAGCTCACGTCTTTCACCGCCTTGACCGGGCCGAAAGACTTACTCACGTGTGAAAT
>JAGPHL010000268.1 GCA_018055515.1 Anaerolineae bacterium | reverse complement strand
CGCCCCGCGTTGATCCGACAGCTGGCGCTTCAACCCGCCGTCGCCGAGATCCGCCTGGATCAACGGCGGCTCTACCTCGACCCCGCCGACGAGCTCGCCCCGGCGCCCCTGGCAGAATCCACGGCGCTCTCGTGGGGCGTCGAACGGATCCGCGCGCCGGAAGTGTGGAATGCGTTGGGGGTGACGGGGGCCGGCGCCGTCATCGCCAGCATGGACACGGGGGTGGACTATCAGCATCCCGATCTGGTCGCTAACTACCTCGGCAATTTGGGACAGGGCGCTTTTGATCACCATAAAACCTGGTTCGACGCCGTCAATGGCGGCCTGTACCCCTACGATGATCACGGGCACGGCACGCACACGTTGGGCACCGCAGCGGGACAGGGCGGCATCGGCGTGGCCCCTGGCGCCCGTTGGATCGGCGTCAAAGTCCTCAGCGGCAGCGGTTACGGGCAGGATTCGGAGATTCACGCCGGCTTCCAGTGGCTGCTGGCCCCTGATGGGGATCCTCAACGGGCGCCCGATGTGGTGGTCTGTTCGTGGGGGAGCACCAACGCCTGGGAAGAGGCGTTCGCGCCCGACCTGGCGGCGCTCCGAGCGGCCGGCGTGTGGACGGTCTTCGCCGCGGGTAATGAAGGGCCTGCGAAGCGCAGTCTCCGCGCCCCGGCGAGCCTGCCGGGGATCTTTGCCGTCGGCGCGAGCGATGCCTATGAAGCAGTGGCGGCCTTTTCCAGCCGGGGGCCTTCACCGTGGGGGGAAGTTAAGCCTTACGTCGTGGCGCCCGGGGTCAACGTGGTATCGGCGGCGCCCGGCGGCGTCTACAGGGCGATGAATGGCACTTCGATGGCGACGCCGCACGTCGCCGGCATCGGGGCGCTGCTGCGCAGCATCTCGCCGACGCTCTCCGTCCCCTTGCTCACCTACGTGATCACGGCGACCGCTGTGCCCTACACTTCCACGCTGCCCAACAACGACAGCGGCTGGGGACGGGTGGATGCGCTTTCCGCCGCGTGGATGGTGCTGCATCCCGGAAGGATCGCCGGCGTGGTGCGGGATACGCTGGGGACGCCGGTGCGCGGCGCTCAGGTGCAGGCAACGCCGCGCGGAGGGCTTTCCCCGGCGGCGACGGTGCGATCCGACGCGCAGGGACGCTATCACCTGCTGTTGGCCCCGGCGATCTACAACCTCACGGCGACGGCTTTTGGACATGTATCGCAATCGCAATCCGGGGTAGCCGTGGTGACCGATACCGTCACGCAGGTGGATTTCCGGCTGCCGGCCTTGCCGACGGGCGAAGTGCGCGGGCAGGTGCGCGTGACGTCTACCGGCGCGCCCCCCACACGCCCGGTCATCCTCCGCGCCCTGAACACTCCCGTCACCGCGACGGTCGGCAGCGACGGCGCTTACCTCTTGCGTCTGCCGACGGGGGCCTACACGCTCGAGGCTCGCGGCAACGGCTACCGGATCGTCACGGCGCCGGTGACGGTGACGCTGGAAGGCAGCGTGCGGGATTTTTCGCTGCAGCCGGCGCCCACCCTCCTCGTCGTGGATCAGGGCGCGCTGTACTACACCAGCAAAATCGGCTACTGGACGGCCGCGCTCGAGGCGCTCGATTATGCCTACGATCTGTGGCCGATCACCCGGCTGCCGTTGCCCGAGGAGCTGCTCACGCCGTACGCGCTGACGTTGTGGTCGGCGCCGCTCGGTTCGCCTGGCCTGGTGGACGCGGGGGAGATGATCACGAAATATCTCCAGGACGGCGGACGTCTGCTGCTCAGCGGGCAGGACGTGGCGTATTTTGACAGCGGCGCCGGGATGAGCATCTCGCCGCAGCCCTATCTGGGGGAGCTGCTCGGCGTGCGTTACGTCGCCGATGACACGGCCTCGCGCACGGTGCGCGGGGTAGGGCCCTTCGCGGGATTCGCGGCCGCCATCGCGGGCGGCGATGGTGCGAACAACCAGCTTTCACCGGATGTGGTCGCCCGGGAGGATCCCGAGCTGGCCGAGGTGTTCTGGGAATATGGCGACGGCAGCGCTGCCGGGTTGGGCGCTCATCTCTGCACGGAGTACCGGGGCCTCTTCTGGGCCTTCGGCTACGAGGGGTTGGCGACGGCAGAGGCGCGCTTGGAGTCATTGGACCGCGCGCTCACGTGGCTGGCGGCGCCGCAACCGGCGCAGGGGCTGCGTTTCACTGCCGTGGACGGAAGCGACATCGGCTCGCCGCTGCTCATCGGCATGCCCGGCGCCGTCCTCACCCACACGCTGCGCCTCCGGCACATCGGCGTCGCCGGCGCAGCGGACACGGTGACGTTGACGCTCTCGCCTTCATCCTGGGAAACGACCGTCACGCCGGCGCAGGTGCGGCTCGAGCCGTGCACGGCGATCACGGTTTCTGTACGGGTGACCCTTCCCGCCGCGGCAGAGGTGGACGCGGCCGACGAGGTGACGTTGACGGCGTATTCAGCGTTGGGCGCGGCGCCTTTGCCGCTGTCCCTGCGCACCAAGGTCGCCGCACCGGTGTTGTTGGTGGACGACGACCGCTGGTTCCCCATGGAGCATTTCTACACCAGCGCCCTGCAGGAAGCCGGCATCCCCTACGACGTCTGGGACACCGCGGCCTATATCTCCGGTCCCCCAGAGGCCCATTCGGTGACGGCGGAAATTCTGGCGCGCTACCCTGTCGTGGTCTGGTTCACCGGCTATGACTGGTACGCGCCGGTCACGGAGCTGGAAGAGGAGCGACTGCTGCGCTATCTGGATCAGGGCGGACGGCTCTTGTTGAGCTCGCAGGATTTTCTGGGGTACGCAGGGCAGCGCCCGCTGGGCCAACGGTTGGGGGTGGATTTTCCCAACGTGGATTTCGGCGCTAAGCAGGCGTCTGGCGTCGCCGCGCATCCGGCTGCGGGAAGGTGGGGGCCGGCGCCGCTGATGTATCCTTTCCCTGACTGGAGCGACGCGCCTGAACCGGCGCCGCCCGCGGAGATTGTGGCGCGCGGGCAGAGGGGACAGCCGGTGGCTTTGAGCGCCGGCGGTGTGGCGACGGGAACGTGGCGCACGCTGTTCTACGCTTTCCCGCTGGAGGCGTTGCCGGCCTCGGTCCGCGCCGGGGTGGTAGCGCGCGGGGTGGGCTGGCTCTCGCCGCTGGGTCAGAGCCGTTGGGAGGTGGCCCCGGCGGCGCCGCAAGCGGGCGCCCCGATCACCTTCACGCTCGCGCTGTACAATGATGGCCCCGTGGCCCTGGAGGCCGCCTTCAGCCATACCGTGCCCCTCTCGCTCACCCTGCTGCCGGC
>JAGPHL010000267.1 GCA_018055515.1 Anaerolineae bacterium | reverse complement strand
CCGCTCACGGAGGCGTCCGTCGCAGCTGCGGCGAGCGCCATGATCACCGCGACGGTCCGTGATCCCCACGGTGCGGCCTTCGCTGTGCTGCCGCTCTCGCGTGCCGGGGAGCATCGCTACACGAGCGCCGCACCGGTGATCCTCCCCCTGGATGCGCTGTCGGGGACGTGGCAGATCGCCATCACCGTCACGGCTTCCATCGAGGTGCGCGGCGCGCGCGTGGTCTATTTCGAGCCGGAGCCGGCGCCGCTCCATGACCTGGAAGCCGTGCTGCCCGCTGCGGCCCGCCTCCTCGTGCCGGCCATCTTCGAGGAGCGCGTCGCTCAGGGGGATGCGTGGGCCGGCGGCCGCGTGTGGACCTACGGGCACAGCGAACTGGGGGTGTGGTGGGCGCCCGGTCCCACGGAGCCGCTGCATTATGACACCGCGTGGGCGCTGGTCGAAGCCACCTGCGAGCCGGATCGGTACGGGGAGCTGCCGGAGATCGTGGACTTCGAGGAGGCGTCCTGGGGGGAGCGGCCGGCGTTCCGTTTCCGCGAGACCTGGCCCGGACGTTCCGGCGGGGAGGCCGTCGTGTGGGTCATTCAAGGACAGGACTACCGGCTTTACCTGCTGCGCAGCCGTCCTTTGGGGGTGCGCGCCGTGGATCCGTTGGTGACGCGGGTGTTGGAAAGCTTCAGCGTGAAGTGAGGGATCAGTAGAACAGGATCGGCGTCCCCACGCGCTTGTCGCTCTGGATGAACTCGTCCTCGAAGCCGCCGACGGGATGGGTCCAGCGGTAGACGAAGCGCGCGGCCTCGCTCGGCGCGTTGACACAGCCGTGGCTGCGGCGGACCCCGAAGTCATTGTGCCAGTAGACGCCGTGAATGGCGCGCCCTTCCAGGTCGAAGAAAGTGTTCCACGGGATGCCGGGCAGGTCGAACATGTCGCTGGGATTTTCCAGCTCCGGGCCGCCCTCGTAGGGCACGTTGCTCATGTGTCGCGAGCCTTGTTTCAGCAGCACGTTCCGCTCACCGGTTGGCGTAGCATGTCCCCCCACGCCCGAAGCGATGAGGGTGCTGAGCACAGGCGTGTCGCCCTCAAAGCAGGTGAGCCGCTGCGCGGTGAGATCTACCTCGATGCGTTTGCGGCCCACAAACGGTCGGAGGGGCGCGAGTTCCTGCCGCGGCAGGCGTCGCACGTCCTTCGCCAGCACCCACTGATGGTTCGTCCGTTGCCGGGGCGGATAATCGTCGAAGACTTTGTACCAGCCGACGCCCTGATCGTCTTCGCTGGCAGCGATGACCCAGAAAACGCAGCCGCCGTAGAAGGTGTATTGCTTTGAGGCGTTCAGGGAAGGCGCGGTGTAGCCGCCGGTCGTGACCTGGGAGATCTCGCCCCAAAATCCCCATTTGCCGATGTCTTGGATGAAGGGCTGCGGCGGATAGATGCGCATGGGCAAGAGCCACGCCGAATGCGCATAACCCAACGGCGTGCGGTACCACAGGTCGTTGTGCGCGCTGAAGGGGGCATGGACTTCCTCCAGCAGCTCCACCGCCTGATCCCGATAGCGCACGTCGAGCCGTTTGGCGGAAGCGCTCGGCTTTTCGTAGAAGGCGACGGTGTGGATCGGGCGTCCCATCCACACCCACGGTTCCAGCTGGTGGCGAGGGTCGAAGTCGGCGCCGGGGGGCAGCAGTTCCGAGGGATAGGACGCCCGCGCGTGAAGCGTGGGGGCAAGCGTCGCCGTCGTTGCGGCGGCGACGATCAACTTGAGCATTTGGCGACGGGTGAGCATCGGTGACATGGCATCCTCCGCCGCAGAGTGTAACACCACCCTCGCGATGTCGCAAGCTGGGAATGGCCCCCGGCTCTCTGGGGGGCGACGGTCGCGCCCGATTTTATCCCCTGCTGCTGCGTTCTCGCGTCATTCCAGCTCCGGCGGCGCGCTGGGAATGTAGGGCATGATGAAGAAACCGTGCACGGGACGGTCGGCGCGACCGGGGATTTGTTGCACGCACGTGAGGCCCTCGACCGGCTCCGAACGCGGCGGGAAGCCCCACACCCGCCTGGTGCCCGCGGCGGTCTTCTCCGCACGGAGAATCACATCATCGCGGTTGGGGTAGTTGGGGTCGTAGAGGGCGATCTCGTATACCTCCGGGGCAGTTTCCGTGCAGGCGTAGGCCAGCACTTGATGGTTTTCCCACAGGCGCGCCGTGTCTTTGAACCCCACGTAGATCAGGCCCAGGATCACGGGCACGTGAGCGTCGAGGCGGCGGCGCGCGACCCCAAATTCCTTGAGTGTGCGGGCGCGGATGCCCTGGGGGCCCTCCGCCGGCAGCGCCATCCATTCCGCAAAGCGCAGGATGTAGCGTCCCATGGCGCCGAAGGTATCCATCTGCCGGTTGTAGAGGTATTTGTAGAAGGCCGTGCCGCGCTCCGGCGCCTGCTTCAACTCGGGGACGGGTTTTTCGGCGTAGTAATAGTCGCAGGCCGCGGAGGACATCCCCCCACAAAGGCCGTAGTAGGCGGAAACGTCGTT
This sequence comes from Anaerolineae bacterium, assembly GCA_018055515.1. Lineage (GTDB taxonomy): Bacteria > Chloroflexota > Anaerolineae > B4-G1 > SLSP01 > JAAZNO01. The sequence continues at coordinate 774 of JAGPHL010000267.1, read as the reverse complement.
GACGAGGGGCAGTTTGAAGGGCAGCGGATAGCCGGGGAAGCTGTTGATGAAGTGCAGGCCGTGTTCGCTGGGACGGAACTGGGTGAGGGGGGAGAACAGGGCGGGCAGCCGGTATTCTGTCACCAGCGGCAGCAGCGGCGTTGTGTGACGATAAGGTTTGTCGAGATAGGTGTAGCGGAACTCCAGATAGGGCAGGTAGAGATCCACCTCGTCGCTCTCAGACGGCCGACCGAAGAGACGCCGCAGCCGGGTGAGGAAGGTGTTGCCCCAGGAAGGGGCGAGCTCCGGATCGTCGAGGAAACGGCCGGGGTCATACACCACCGTGAAGCGTCCGTCGCGGTCCGAAAGTCCCGGCGTCACCGTGAGGTCATCGTCGTGCCGCCCGGGGGCGTCCTCATCGAAAACCCGCACCTCGACGTTGGCGGCAGGCTTGTTGTTGGCAAACAGCACCCGGCCTTGAAGTTCAGTGGTCATCGTGGCCTCCTTCGAAAATAGAGATCAGCAGGTCAGCAGTCAGCGAATCAGCGAAAAGGCGAAAAGGCGAATCAGCAAAAAAAAAATCACTTGCGTAGCAAATGTAATGCAAACTTCAGACTGCGCTCAGGCCGCCCCGGAATGAATTCCAGGTCTGCTATGTTAAGTTCGCTGAAGCGAGCTCCCCAGCAGCGCGCATCAGCGCGGTTGGCTCGTGTCAGGCTGGGGATTCCATCCCCAGCCAAACCGGTGAGCCGTTACAGCCTCTGTTCACGGGTTATGGCTCACAGGGTAACTGTC
>JAGPHL010000049.1:11912-14660 GCA_018055515.1 Anaerolineae bacterium | reverse complement strand
CCGTTAATCTCAGGAGACGCTTGTGCGGTTTCATGGGTTCTTGTCCGTCATGGCCATCTCACGGGGAGGGCGAGATGACCTCAATCGCCCACGTCATGCCATCCCCCATCGCCTGCCCTGTCCCATCTGTCACCGGCAGGCGGGCATACGTGTCGGGGTCATAGAAGCCTATTTTGAGGGTGTACCTGCCCGGGGGCGTTTCCGGCGGGACGGCGAGACTGCAGGTATCGGTGATGACCTCGGCGGTGAACCAGCTGGGGGTGGGACGGCGACCTGCTCCAGGGGCCGTGTCCTGTTGGGCGATCGGCGCGCCGGCCTCATTCAACAGGTGCACGAAGAGGGTGTAGTTTCCCTGCGCCGGCGCTTCGGCGCGCCAGCTGAGGGTAAGGGCGAGCGTTTGCCCTGGCGTGACGACTTCGGGCGCGAGGTCGGCTTCGAGGAGCGCGGCGAAGTCGCCGAAGCGTGCCAGGGGAGTGCGACCGGAGCTGTCGAAGCGGCGCTCCGGCGCGATGACCGCAAGCTCGCCGAGGGTCACGGAAGCGCCGAGCGGTTCCCCGGCGGCGTTAAACAGCCCGGCGCGCAGCAGGTACGGGCCGCTCTCCAGCGGGCGGGTAGGGACGTCGAAGCGCGCTGCCGGAATGAGGAAGCTGTGGCCATCGCGGATGACCTCGCCGCTGAGCCAGTGGGAGGTGGGCAGGTCGGGGCGGCCCGGCGGCGCTTCGAGCTGTGCTGCCACGGCGCCGCCGACATCCACCAGCTGCAGACGCACCCTCGCATCGGCGGCGGGCGTCGCCTGCGCCTGCCAGAAGAGGGTGACGAGCACATCGTTCCCCACCTCCACACTGGCGGGGAGGTCGCCCGTGCCCAGCAAGCGCAGGCCGGCGCCGAGATCGGCGTCGAGCCGCTGCGCGAGCGGCAGAGTCTCCGGCGCGGGGAAGGCCTCGGGGCGGCCGACGGTGAGTTCGGTGAGTGGATACGCCGTCCCCCGCCACTGCCCGCCGCTGTCCCACACATCCACTTGCCGTCCGGTGTTGGCTTCGTAGACGGTGACGACCAGGGTGTAATGCTCCCCCGGCGGCGTCCCGGCAAAGGGGGTGAAAGTGTAGGTGTCGCGGATGAACTCGTCGGTCTGTAGCAGGGAGGTGGGGTACTCGTTGGGATGTTGATGATCTTCCTGCCCGTAGAGCCTGCCCCACGCATCTACCAGGTGGACGGCGACGCTGTAGTTGGTGGTTGTGGGATGAAGTACCCGCCAGTAAAGGGTGAGCGCCGCGGGTTGATCCGTGGCCAGCGTGGGCGTTGTCAGATCGTAGCCTATCAGCGCCACGTCATCGCCGAAGCGCACTTGCAGCGGCGCGTCCACCCCGCGCAGATGTTGTCCATCGAAATCCCAGGGATGGAAGAACGTGTCGTGGCGGTCGAGGTACAGGCTTTTGACGGCAAAGAGGCTCAAGCCGATGCAGCCCAGGGCCAGGTAGAGGGTCACGGGTGAGGGGGGATCGGTGAGGGGGGATGGGTGATGAGTGATGGGTGATGAGTGATGAGTAACGGGTGATGGGTGATGAGGCATTGAATCACTCTCGTCCCCATTCCCCATTACCCCTTCCCCATTACTCATTACTTCTTTCCCCTTTCCCATCCCCCACGTCCCCACTACCAGCAACGCCGCGCTGACGAGCGAGATCGCATCAGCGGCGCGGCGCAGCGGCGTCTCGCCGAAGTGGACTTCGAGGGTGTGCTTGCCGGCGGGGACTTCCACTGCCAGCAGGCCGTGTGGACCGTCGGGCAGCGTCGGGGCCAGTGCGCCATCTATGCGCACCTGCCAGCCGGGGAAGTAGTACCAGCGGAAACGCGCGCGGAAGGCGACCGGCGTTTCCAGCGTCACCTGCGCGGCGTTCAGGGCCTCTTTTTCCGTCAGCAGCTGCGCCCCTTCCGGCAGGGTGGTCGGATCCAGCCGTGGGATGAGGTAATCGTCCTCAGCGGCGGCGGTGTAGAGCGCCAGCAGCTCGTCGCCGGGGCGTTCCTGCACCCAGATGGGCAGATAGTCGCCGGCCGTGGTAGTGCCCAGGCCGCCGGTCTCGTGCTCGATGCGGATGAGAGCGGGCGGCGTGAGCGGCGGCTGCGGGCGAGCGTAGGGGGTGAAGAGCCAGGTGAGGGCAAACAGGCTCACCGCCGCCAACGCGAGCGGCAAGCGCCAGGCAGTGGGACCGGGAAGTCGCTCCAGGCCGACGCCTCCCAGGACTGCCAGTCCCAGGCTGGCCGGTCCCAAAAAGCGCCAGGGGAATTGCACGAAGCTGAGCAGCGGCAGTTTTTCCCACAGGGGCGCTGAAATGGGCAGCGTCATCCCCAACAACACGAGAGAGACTGCCAGCAGCGCCCATTTCTGAAGTCGCGCGCTCGCGGGCAGCGTCTTTTTGTTGGGAAGCAACGCGCCGGCCGCGAGCAGGGGTAAAATCCAACCCACGCTGTAAGGCACGTGGGGCGTCACCTCGCCTTTGACGGTGGGGGTCGGCCCGCTGAAAAGCTCGCCGAGCGTCAGAAAATGCTCACGATAATCGTAGATCTGAATCTGGTGAATCTGCACATAGGCTTGTTCCCGCAAGGCCGGCGCCCAGAAGAACGCCGAGAGGCCCGCTCCCAGTCCCAGGGCCAGGAAAAGGCGCAGCGCTGCCGCCTTGCGCTCCGGATGTTGCCAGGCCAACAGCAGCGCATATCCGGCGAGGAGCGGCATCCCCAGCAGGGCCATCA
>JAGPHL010000049.1:0-11812 GCA_018055515.1 Anaerolineae bacterium | reverse complement strand
GCCGAGAGGCCCGCTCCCAGTCCCAGGGCCAGGAAAAGGCGCAGCGCTGCCGCCTTGCGCTCCGGATGTTGCCAGGCCAACAGCAGCGCATATCCGGCGAGGAGCGGCATCCCCAGCAGGGCCATCACATTGTGGCTGAGCATGAGCGCCGCGCTGCAGAGGGCCGTGAGCACGAAAGGCAGCCGTCCGCCGCGGACGCTGAGTCGCTGCACTGCCCACAGCGCCCAGGCGAGACATGCCAGGCCCCACACCTCGGCAAACGCGCCGCGATAGTGCAGATTGAGCAACGGATACGGCGCGTAGCCGATCAGGAGCGCCGCGCCGAGCGCCGCCGACTTGCCGAACCCCTCCCGCGTCCACAGGTACGTCCCCGCGACCAGCGCCAGATGTCCCAGGACAAAGCCGCCGAGCAGAGTCGCCTCAAATGAGAATCCCAGCAGTCGCAACGGCAGCGCCAGGTAATAGCTCAGCGGCGCGTAATAATTGAAGAGCGGGAAGCCATATCCCAGGCCCAGGTCGGGGAACCAGCGTGGAAAGAGCGTCCCATGGAGCACCGCCCGTTCGAGTTGCGCCAGCCGATACAGATGAAACACCGCATCGAAGCGTGGCAGCTGCCCTTGCAGCAGGGGCTGCACTGCCGGCAGCAGCGCTGCGACGAGCGTGAGCGGCAGGGCCAGGCGCTCCAGGCGCTGAAATCGGGATGGGGGGCGTTGTTGCTGTTCCATGCTGCCTCAATAGTACCGTGAAAGCGCCTTTGGGCAAGCTGCCGATTGTCACTTCCTGGGTTTCTGGATATAATCAGGGGCATGTGACGGTACTCGGCGGATCGCGGGTTGAGGGGATGACACTGCGCACACTCTATCAAGCTCTGCTCGATTGCGACGGCGCGCGTTTGCGGGTAATCGCTCAGCAATGGGACGTGGCCCTCAAAGCGGAGGCGCGCCCCGATGCTGCGGCGCAGCTGGCGGATGCCATGGCGCACGCTGAGGGGGTCGAGCGCGTGTGGGAGGGGCTGCCTCCCGCCGCCCGCGCGGCCCTGGAAGACCTGCTGCGGCGCGGGGGCGCTCTCCCCTGGGCGATCTTCACCCGGCGCTGGGGACAGGTGCGGGTGGTAGGCCCGGGACGGCTGGAGCGAGAGGAACTGTGGCGCACTCCCGTCTCCCCTGCAGAAACCCTCTGGTATTGGGGATTGGTGTTCCGCGTCGGCACCCTCAGCGCTACTGGCGACCCCGTCGAAATGGCGTACGTCCCCGATGTGTTGATGCTGTATTTGCCGACGCCGCCGCCTCAAGAAATCCCCTCGCCTGAACCCATCGCCGCCCCGCCGCGGACCCTGGCGGGGGATGACACCCTCGGCGAGGCCCTGGTGACGCTCTGGACCTTCCTGCAAAACGAGAGCGTCCGTCCGGCGCCGGATGGCAGCTGGCCGGCCCGCTTGCGGGAAAACTTCCTGGCGTTGTTCCCGGCAGAGGCTTTCCCGCGCCTGCAGCTGCTGGAGACGCTGGCGTTGGAGCAGGGGTGGATTCATGTGGACGAACGTCACCTCTTGCGTCCTGTTCCCGGTCCCATGCTGGAATGGCTGCGCGGCGGGAGGCGGATGCAGTGGTGCTCGCTGGCGCAGGCGTGGGAACAAAGCCGCCTCTGGAATGACCTGGCGCAGATCTCCTCGCTGCATCCCGATCCGGTGCGGGGCTGGCTCAACGATCCGCGGGCTTCCCGCGAGCGGGCGCTGGGACTCCTGCGGCGTTACACTCCCGGCGCCTGGTACACGCTGACGGGGTTGCTCGACTATGCCCATGAACACGAGCCGGATTTCTTGCGTCCCGACGGGGATTACGAGAGTTGGAATCTCCGGGACGCCGCGACCGAGGCGCCCTTGCGCGGTTTTGCGACGTGGCCCCTGGTGGAGGGGGCGCTGCTGGCTTTTTTAGTGACGGGGCCGCTGGCGTGGCTGGGGCTGGTGGACCTGGGGTGGACGGCGCCGCATTTGCCGCCGGACTGCTTCAGCATCAACGCGGCGGGGGCGGCTTTTTTGAAGCTTGACGGCGATTTTACGTTGCCCGAGCCGCCGCCGGTGGAGCTGCGACGCGACGGCGTACTCATCACGCCCGCGGGCCGGCGCTACGAACGGTTCCAGATCAGCCGCATTGCCGAGCCGGTGGGGATGCCCGGAAGGGCGTTTGGCAAGGAGGCCGCCTATCGCCTCACGCCGCTTTCGCTGGCGCGCGCCAAAGCGCAGCGCATCTCCCTGGAGCGGATTTTGGAATTCTTGCAGACAGCGACGGAACGTCCTCTGCCGGCGGCCTTTCAGAAGGCCATTGAACGGAGCTACAATGCCGGCGAGCAAGTGCGTCTGGCGCGGGTGTGGCTGTTGCGCGTCAAAGATCCTGAACTGCTGGATTATCCCGCCATTCGCGCCTTACTTCAGGAGCGGTTAGGCCCGCGTATGGCGCTTGTCCGTGACAGCGACCGCGAGCGCCTGCTGGAGCTCTTGATCCAGGAGGGGCTGCTGTCGGAAATCGTGGAAGAATGAGGGCGGAAAGAAGCGGGAGGAGTGGACATGCTCCCGCGGCACAGCACGAGGATGCCAATAACGTGGGCACCTGAGCACGTGGACACGTGGGCACAGGTTTTATTTTTCGAGGCGATCACTTACGCATTACACATCACGCAATTTTTGAGGAGACAGGGTCTTTCATGATTACAGATGATTTATTCTCCAAGGTGACCAGGGCATTCCGAACGCGGTTCCTGCGCGAGCCAGAACTGGTGATCCGCGCGCCGGGGCGCGTCAATCTCATTGGCGAGCACACCGACTATAACGATGGCTTTGTGCTGCCGACCGCGGTGGATCGCGCCGCCTGGCTGGCCGTCGGCAGGCGTGAGACGCCGGAAGCGGTCATCCGCGCGCTGGACATGGGGGGCGACGAGATCAACTTCCCCGTGAACCGGATCGCCGCTTCCGCTGGCGGGTGGGGCGATTATCCCCGCGCCATCGTCTGGGCCTTCCTGGAGCGTGGGCTGCAGCCGGCCGGCATTGAGGCGGTTCTGGCCTCTGACGTGCCTGTCGGGGCCGGCATGTCCTCTTCGGCGGCGGTGGAGATGGCGTTCGCCTATGCCTGGAATGTCCTGAGCCTTTTCGATTTGCCCCGCGAGGAACTGGCCTTGTTGGGGCAGCACGCCGAGAATGCCTACGTCGGCGTGAACTGCGGCATTATGGATCAGATGATCAGCGCGTGTGGGCGGGCCGGACATGCGATGCTGCTCGACACGCGCACGCTGGAGCGCCGCTACATCCCCTTGCCGGATGACATCGCCATCGTCGTCGCGGATAGCCGTGTGCGCCGTTCGCTGGCCGGCTCGGAGTACAACGTGCGGCGGGTGCAGTGCGAACAGGCGGTGCGCTTGCTTCGGGACGCGGGCCTGGAAGGGATTCAGGCGTTGCGGGATGTGACGCCGGAACAGCTGCAGGATCACGCCGCGGCGCTACCGCCGGTAATCCTGCAACGGGCGCGGCACGTGGTGACCGAAAACGCGCGCGTCCAGGCGACGGTCGCTGCCCTGCAAGAGGGGGACCTCGAGACGGTGGGGGAACTGTTGAAGGCGGGGCACCTCAGCCTGCGGGACGATTATGAGGTCAGCGCTCCCGAACTGGATCTGCTCGCCGAAACGGCGTGGGAGGTCCCCGGCTGTTACGGCGCACGGCTCACCGGTGCGGGCTTTGGCGGCTGCATCATCGCTCTGGCGCAAGTTGAAGCCGTCGAGGAGCTCTCCTCCTTGCTTACCGCGCGATATTTCGAAGCCTTCGAGAAGGAACCGGCGGTGTATGTCGTGCATCCGGCTGACGGTGTGAGCGCGCAGTAATCGCCTGTCGCCCGGCAGCTGCGGCTCGCGGTCTCTCCCCTGCGGTGACATTTGCAGTCCGAAGAGATTCCTTGCACACTTGTCCCCGCCTTGCGCCTGGTGCTATAGTGGATGCGGCGCACCGACTCTGGGCTGTGCACCCATTAAAATTCAGTTCGACTGCATCTTGAAAGGAGTGAACTTGATGAACATCGGGATTCCCAAGGAACGGATAGGTGGCGAGGATCGCGTCGGTCTGACGACCGCTGGGGTAGGATTGCTGACCCGGGCGGGACATAGCTGTTATGTGGAAAGCGGCGCCGGCAGCGCTGCCGGTTTCGATGACTATGATTACGAGCGTAACGGCGCGGTCATTCTCACCGACACCCGGGAGCTCTATGCCAAATCTGATCTGATCCTCAAAGTGCTCCGCCCGACGCCGGAAGAGATCGGCTGGATGCATTCCGGGCAGATCCTCATGGGCTTTTTGGGCTTGATGGCGGCGCCCCGGGCGGAACTGGAGGCCCTGAGCGCTCAGAAAGTCACGCTGATCGCCTACGAGATGGTCACCCCCGATGGCGCTGATTATCCCGTCCTCAAGACCATGAGCGAGGTCGCCGGTCGCATGGCGCCGTATATTGCCGGCACGTTGTTGATGCGCAATCACGGCGGGCGCGGGGTCCTCCTCAACGGTGTGCCGGGGGTTTCGGCCGGCGAGGTGTTGATCCTCGGCGGGGGCACTCTTGGCGTCAATGCCGCCCGCGCTTTTCTGGGATTGGGCGCCAAAGTATTTTTGCTGACCCGGTCGTTGGAACGGCTGCGCTGCCTTGACGCACAGTTCAACGGCCAGCTCACTACGATGATCTCTCATGATTTCAACATCGCTTTTGTCACCCGCTTTGCCGACGTCGTGATTGGCGCGGTGCGTGTGCCCGGCGAGCGCGCTCCGCAGCTCATCACCCGGCAGATGCTGCGCACCATGCGCCCCGGCGCTGTCATCCTCGACTTTTCTATTGACCATGGCGGCTGTGTGGAAACGAGCCATCCGACGACGCTGGACGCCCCGACCTTCATTGAGGAGGACGTGGTGCATTACTGCGTTCCCAACGTGCCGGGGGCCGTGCCGCGCACCTCGACGCACGCCTTCAACAACGCGGCGTGGCCTTTTATCCGCGCGCTGGTTGAGTTGGGACCGGCGACGGCTTTTGCGCGGGTCCAGGAACTCAAGCACGCGGTCGTCATCCGCAACGGCGATGTGGTGGACAAGAAGCTCGAGGCCCTGCTTCGCAAGAGCTGAAGTGCATGGATTGGCGTGAACGCTATCGCAGCAAGTGCGTCACCGCGTCGGAAGCGCTGGCCGCGACGATCACATCGGGAAGCCGGGTGTTTCTCACCGGCAACTGCGGGGTGCCGGCGGCGCTGGTAGCCGCGCTGGTGGACTATGCGCCGCAGGTGCAGGATGTGGAGCTGGTGCACGTACTCACCGTCGGGCCGGCGCCCTGGGCCGCGCCGGAGATGGCGGGACACCTGCGCGCCAACATCATGTTCATCGGCTCCAACGTCCGCCCCAGCGTGTGGGAAGGCCGCAGCGATTTCACACCGCTGTTGCTCTCCGAGTTTCCCACCGTTTTTCGTCGCGGCGGCCTGCCATTGGATGTGGCGTTGGCGCATCTTTCCCCGCCGGACGCCGATGGTTTCTGCTCCTTCGGCGTCGAGACGGGGCTGGCCAAGACCCCGGTCACGTCGGCCCGCGTGATTGTGGCCCAGATCAACCCGCAGATGCCGGTCGTTGCCGGGGACACGCGCATTCATGTGGAGGCGCTCGACTATATCGTTGAGGCCGAGACGCCCCTCTATGAGTATCGCATGAACGACGATCCTTCCGATCCGGTAGTGGAAAAGATCGCCGGGCACATCAGCGAGCTGATTCCTGACGGCGCGACGTTGCAGCTGGGCATCGGTGCGATCCCTGACGCCATCTTGCGCTATCTGGTGGACAAGCGCGACCTGGGCATTCACACGGAGCTCTTCTCCGATGGCGTCATGCAGCTGGCCGAAGCCGGCGTCATCACGGGCGCGCGCAAGACCCGGCACCCGGGCAAAATCGTCGCCGGCTTCGCCCTGGGCTCGCGGGAGCTCTATCGCTGGGTGGATCGCAATCCTCTCGTGGAACTGTATCCTACCGAATACGTCAACGACCCGGCGGTGATCGGGCAAAACTTCCGTCAGGTCGCCATCAACAGCGCCCTGGAGGTGGATCTCACGGGGCAGGTCTGTGCGGATAGCCTCGGCCCCCGCCCCTTCAGCGGCGTCGGCGGGCAGATGGATTTCATCTATGGGGCCTCGCGCTCCGAGGGCGGCGTGCCCATCATCGCCTTGCCGAGCACGGCCAAACAGGGCACGGTCAGCCGCATCAAAGCGCTGCTGACGCCCGGCGCCGGCGTGACGACGACGCGCAGCCATGTGCACTGGATTGTGACCGAGTACGGCGCGGTGAACCTCTACGGCAAGTCCATTCGGCAGCGGGCGGCGAGCCTGATCAGCATCGCACACCCCGACTTCCGGGATGACTTGCGCCGCGAGGCGGCCGCGTTGGGGTATGGATAGCGCGGCGAGTTGTCCATTTCGAGAACTGGCATAAAATTCACCCTGGAAAGGCAGAGTTGTTTTCTCGCCGACTCGTTGAGTTACAGGAGGTGTCCATTGTTCCATGCACTTGTGGCGGTCAAACAGGTGCCGGATACGACCAACATCCGCATTGATCCAGAGACGGGGAATCTGGTGCGGGAGGGCGTGCCGGCAATCATGAATCCTTACGATGCCCACGCACTGGCGGAAGCGGTGCGCTGGAAACGGCAGCTGGGCGGCAAGGTGACGGTCATCTCGATGGGCCCGTCGAGCTTCATCTCTACCCTGCAGGAAGCGGTGGAACTCGGCGCGGACCGCGGGGTGCTGATCTCCGACCGCAAATTCGCCGGCGCCGATACCCTGGCGACCTCCTACGTCCTGGCGGAGGTCATCAAAGCCATTCATCAGGAAGATCCCCTCCACCTGGTGTTTTTCGGCAAACAGGCCATTGACGGGGACACGGCGCAAGTGGGACCGGGGGTCGCCGTCCGCCTGGGATTGCCGATCGTCACCTACGCTGTCAAAATCCGCGAGGTGGATCTGGAGGGCGGGCGCGTGGTCGTCGAGCGCAAGACAGAACGGTGGACTGAGGTCGTGGAGACCTCGCTGCCGGCGCTGTTGACGTGTGATAAGGAGATTGCCGAAATCCCCTTTGCCCCGCTGCCCGATCTGATCCGCTCCCTGCGCTATGAGCCGGAGGTGTGGACGATGGAGGGGCCGTGTCCTTTCGACCCCGATCAGGTGGGGATGAAGGGGTCGCCGACCATCGTCTACAAGATGGGCACGCCTCCCCTGCCGCAGCCCGGTGAGAAAGTCAACGCGCGCGAGCTGGGGATCGAGGGGGCGGTCAAATTTGCCCTCGAGAAGGCGACCGCGGCCGGCATCACGTCGTTGATCCTGGGAGGTGCGCAATGACCGCGCGACGTTTCTGGGTGTTCCTCGAGCAAGAGGAGGGGAAGGTGCATCCCGTTTCGTGGGAGCTCCTGGGCGTGGCGCGCACCCTCGCTTCACAGGTGGCTGACGAAGCGGCGGCCGCCGGCGACACGGTGCTTGTCGAGGGCGTGTTGCTGGGGGAGAACGTGGGCTCTATCGCGCAAGAGGCGATTTACTACGGCGCCGATCGCGTCTACCTCTTTGACGATCCGGTCTTCGCCTATTACCGCAACTGCCCTTACTATCAGACCCTGGCGGCCGCGGCGAAGAAATACGGCCCGGAAGTCTTCCTCATCGGCGCGACGACGTTGGGACGCGACCTGGCGGGCGCGGTGGCGACGGCCCTGCGCACCGGCCTCACCGCCGACTGCACCGGCCTGGAAATGGGGGAAGTCAAAGGCGCCCGACAGCGGTTGCTGCTGGCAACCCGCCCGGCGTTCGGCGGGAACATCATGGCGACCATCCTCTGCCGCAATTCGCGCCCGCAGATGTCGAGCGTGCGCCCGCGTGTTTTCCCGATGCCGCCTCGCAATCCCAACGCGACGGGTGAAATCGTGCACGAAGAGGTGGAAGCGACCGAAGAGAGCGCGATGTCCTGCGTCCTGGAGTTTATCCATTCCAAGGGCGAAAGCGTCAACATCGAATATGCGGACGTGATCGTTTCCGGCGGACGGGGACTGGGAACTCCCGATGGGCTGAAGCTGCTGCAGGAGCTCGCCGACGAATTGGGCGGCGTGGTGGGTGCGAGTCGCCCCTTGATTGACAGCGGCTGGATCGGCTACGCCCATCAGGTAGGGCAATCGGGGCGGACGGTGCGTCCCAAGCTCTACATCGCGGCAGGCATCTCCGGCGCCTTGCAGCACAAAGTCGGGATGCAGAACTCGGACTTCATCATCGCCATCAACAGCGATCCCAACGCCCCCATCTTCGATGTGGCGGATGTGGGCATTGTCGGCGACCTCTATCAGGTGATTCCTGAGATGCTCAAACAGATTCGCGCGCTCAAGGAGGCGAAAGCATGAACACCACAGATGAGCGCATCCGTTTTGATGTGATCGTTGTGGGAGCGGGGCTGGCCGGGTCGGCTGCGGCGATGGTCGCGGCGCGGGCAGGCTTGAACGTGGCCCTGATCGAGCGCGGGCAGAAGCCCGGCGGCAAGAATTATTTTGGCGGCGCGATCTACACTCACGCCATCGCGGAGCTCCTTCCCGATTTTATGAGCCGTCGCCCGCCCTTCGAGCGCCCGGTGACCGAGGCCGGGTTCTGGTTCTTGGGTGCGGACGGCCTGACCCGCGTCACGGTGCAGGGAGGCAAGCTCGCCGATGGGACGCCCGACGCCTACACCACTTTGCGTGCGCCCTTCGACCTGTGGTGGGCGGAGCAGGCGCAGAAGGAGGGCGCGTTCCTGATCCCCAAGACGACGGTGGTGGACTTCATCCGCGAACCGGACGGACAGGTGATCGGCGTGAAGACGGACCGTCCGCAGGGCGAGCTCTACGCGCCGGTGGTGATCATCTGCGAAGGTGTGAACAACCTCCTCACGCAAAAACTGGGGCTGAGCGAGCACGACCTTGAGCCGGCCCATCTGGCGTTGGGCATCAAACAGGTCATCGCGCTGCCGCCGGAGACGATCAACGCGCGGTTTGGCCTGCAGGACGGTGATCATGGCCTGGCCGCTTCGGTGTTGGGGGATGTGTCTCTCGGCCTGCCGGGCATGGGCTTTATCTACACCAACAGCAAAACCCTGTCGGTGGGCCTGGGGGTCATGCTCGCGACGCTGGCGGAATACAAACTCAAGCCCTATGAGGTGTTGGAGCGGTACCTCAAGCATCCCGCGATTGCGCCGCTGGTGGCGGGCGGACAGCTGCTCGAATATGGCGGCCATCTCATCCCCGAAGGCGGCTATCACGACATGCCGAAGCTGTATACGGGCGGCGCGCTGGTCGCCGGCGATGCCGCGGCCATGGTCAATGCCCTGCACTGGGAAGGCACCAACATGGCGATCATCGCGGGCAAACTGGCGGGGGAGACGGCCATCGAGGCGCATGGACGCAGCGACTTCAGCCAGAAGGTCATGGCGGGGTACGCGGAGCGGCTCAAGCAGAGTTTCATCCTCCAGGATCTCAAACAATATCGGCGCTTCTCGCAGTTCCTCGACACGCACCCTGAGTTCATGGACATCTATCCGACGTTCCTCAACGATGCTCTGGGGGACTTCTTCACCGCTTACGGGCGCCCGAAGAAGGAGCTCTTCAAGGGTATCCTGGGTTCGTTGACTCGTCGTCGTTCGCTGTTTGGAGCTGCGGGCGACCTCATTTCGATGGGAAGGGCGGTGCTGGGATGGTAATGAAACGCAACGACGGTTTTGAAGCGAAGGAATTGCCCGCGGCGCTGCGGGAGACTCTGCCAGATGTCTACGTGGACGACTTGCTCGTCTCGATCAAGTATTTCATTGACGAGGAGCATCCCCACCTGTGGATTGAGGATCACGCGATCTGCGCGCGCTGCCAGTACAAGCCCTGCCTGGATTTTTGCCCCGTGAACGTGTACACGTTGGCCCACGATGGCAAGATTCAGGTGGCGTATCAGGCGTGTGTGGAATGCGGTAGCTGTCGCGTGGGCTGTCCGTACGGCAATATCGGCTGGCAGCTGCCCCGCGGCGGCTACGGCGTGGCGTACAAATTCGGCTAGCCTGGGGCAGGAGCGGGCGTCGAACAGAGCGCGACTCAGGTTGGATGACGCAACGACCTCCGAGGAGTTCCTCCTCGGAGGTCGTTATGTATGGAAATGGCGCGCCGGCGCGCTTACCAGGCCGCGTCGGGATCTACCCAGCTCTCCGTGGGGCGGTGATAGCTGAACAGCTCTTCCGGCTTGAACCACAGGGCAATTTCCCGTTCGGCGGATTCGGGGCTGTCCGATCCATGGACGAGGTTGTGGCGATTGGAGAGGCTGAAGTCGCCGCGGAGGGTACCGGGGTCGGCCTGTCGGGCGTCGGTTTTCCCCATCATGGCCCGCATGACGTTGATGGCCTGCGGGCCTTCGACGACCAGCGCTACTACCGGCGCGGAGGTGATGAAGCGCAGGAGTGGCTCATAGAAAGCCTTGCCGCGATGTTCCCCGTAGTGCTGTTCGGCGAGCTCCTGGCTCACCCACAGCATCTTCAGTCCGGCGATCCGCAATCCACGTTGTTCGATGCGCGAGATCAACGTTCCAATCAGCCCCCGTTGCACGGCGTCCGGCTTCAGGATGATGAGTGTGCGTTCCAAGATGGCGTCCTCCTCGGAAAATAGAGATCAGCGAGTCAGCAGTCAGCGAATCAGTGAAAAAGCGAATCTGTGAACCTCAGCTGCTCCAGAATGAATTCCGGGGCTGACAGGTCAAGTTCGCTGAAGCGAGCTCTCCCAGCAACGCGCTTCAGCGCGGTTGCTCGTGTCAGGCTGGGGATTCTATCCCCAGCCAAACTGGCGAGTCGTCGCAGCTTCTGCTCACGACTCACATTCTCTGTGTTGGAATGGCGGACCTCAGCAGCGGCGTCCCCCTGTTTTTCATAGCAGGCTGATCGCGCGCTTGTAGAGTGCCAGCGCCTGATCCAGCTGCCCTTTCTGCATGTGCAGATCGCCGAGCATCTGTAGCAGGCGCGGATCGTCAGGCTGTCGCCCGGTCAGCTGCGTCAGATCGGCCTCGATTTCTGGCAATTGCTGCTTCTCTCGAATCAATCGGCGGTAATGCGTCAGCGCTTCCTGCCATTCATTGGCGCTGACCAGGGCCCGCGCCAGTTCCAGGCGGGTGAGGTAATCTCTGGCGTCCGCTTCCGTGCGGGCGCGAAGCGCCTCGAGGGACGCCGTGGGCGCCGGCTCGGGAATCGCGGGAGCTTCGGCTTCGACCATTTCTGGCCTGACCGCTTCCGGTTCAGCCAGAATGGGCCCGGCAATCTTGATTTCCTCTGGCCCTTGCTCCACCGGCCCTTGCTCCATGAGCGGCTCGCCATTTGGGCCAAAGCGTGTGAAGCCGAAGGAGGGGAGGGGCTGCGGCTCCAGGATTTCGGGTTCGGGCACTTTGGGGGCTTCGGCGACTTCTGCATCGAAAGTGAGCCAGCCGAAAAAGGTCTCTTCTTCGGTCTCAGCAACGATGGGAGCTCCGGCAGGGACGGCCTCTTCTGGCGCAGCGAGCGCTTCGCCCTCGAGCGTGGGGGCGATTTCCGGCGCGACGGCTTCCACGGGGGCGGCGATTTCTTCGGCGACGGGGGCGGCAGGAGCGGCGGGCGGGGTGGGGAGGGGCGCGGTGGGTTTGCGGCCCATGATCTCGTCCACGCGGGCGCGGGTCTCGGTTTCGGCCTGAGCGCGCAGTTCCTCTTCTTTGCCGGCGGCGAGACTGGCCAGCCAGGCGAGCGCGTCATCGCCGGAGAGCA
>JAGPHL010000266.1 GCA_018055515.1 Anaerolineae bacterium | reverse complement strand
TCTTCATCCCGAAGGTGATCCAGATAGCCCTGGAGGATGATGGCGGCGGCGATGGCATCTACGGAACGTTTTTCCGACCGGCGGCGTCCCTGCGCCTGGAGCAATTCTTCGGCTTCGACGGTCGTGAGGCGTTCGTCCCAGAATATTACCGGACGTTCGACGGCCTGCTCCAGCGCAGCGCCGTAATCGCGCGTCCACGCAGCGCGTTGCCCTTCGGTCCCATTCATGTTGAACGGCAGCCCGATGACCACGGCGCCGACCTCGTGCTGCTGCACGAGCGCGGCGACGTGCGCGAAATCGGCGGCGCGGGAACGGCGCTGAAATACTTCCAGGGGGCGGGCGAGAGTCCCGGTTGCATCGCTGAGCGCGACGCCGATGCGACGATCTCCAAGGTCCAGGGCCAGGGTACGCATAGTCTATGGCAAAATGGGAGTCAACCGCAGGTCGTTCAGGGGGTCCACTGCACCGGCGCGACCTCGAACTGCGTCCGCATCTCCATCCAGGGGATAAAGGGGAACCATGCCGGTGTGAGGGTGATCTCCGGCGGCTGCGCCAGCGGGAGGGTCTTGCTCAGCGCTGCGCCGGCCTCGGCGAGGCGCAGCCCGCGGATCTCGCGGCGGGCCGTCTCCAGGTCCAG
Organism: Anaerolineae bacterium; assembly: GCA_018055515.1. Lineage (GTDB taxonomy): Bacteria > Chloroflexota > Anaerolineae > B4-G1 > SLSP01 > JAAZNO01. Next base: position 2,693 of record JAGPHL010000266.1, on the reverse strand, counting down.
CGAGGCCGTCGCCAGGCCGTGCGCGGTCACATAGAACGTGAACCGTCCGGGACCGACGTCCTCTTCGGCAGATTCCCCCACCTCGAAGCGCATGTCCGTGAGGGTGTAGCCTTCGGGGAGGGCCTGCGCGAGTTGCCGGTACGCCACTGCCTGGACGTCCTGCGCTCGCACGGCTTCTCCCGTGATCAACAGCCGCAACGACAATCCCAGCACGTCGCTTTGTTCGCCGGCGAGATGGGTGTAGGCCTCTTTGGGCACGGCTTGAATGGTGAGGTTCTGGCGAGGCAGGAATTCCCCCGGCTCCAGATAAGCGCCTTGCACCAATTCCTCATAGGCCACGTCGAGCACCTGTTGCGCGGCGATACTCCACACGCGCTCCTTATCGGCCTCGGTGACTGTCGTGACGATCTGGCTCTGGGCGCCGCCGATCGGCTCGGGATTGGTCACCTTGAGCGCGAAGCCGGCCACGCCTTCGACGAAGTTGATCTGGTACGCGTCCACATTGCCGCGCGGGCCTTCCTCCGTCGCCTCGATGGGAGCGCGTTCCTGTCCCAGCGGCGGCACCGTGATCTCCTCGGTAGTGAGGAAGCGCACGGGATAGGAGCCGCTGGAGGTGCGGACGAGCGTCCCTTTGGGGACGCGGTAGGGTTGCCCGAGCAGATTGGAGAAGACGACATAGCCCGTGGCCTTGCCGGAGAAGGCGTAGCTCTGGCCGGTGGGACGCACCTCGGCATAGCTCTCAAATTCGTCGCCGATGCGCCACGAGGGAATGACATTTCGCTGCAGGTCTACCTCTTTGAGATCCGGGTCCACCGACACGGGCACGATCAGGCTGAAAGTGCGACTTTGCGGCGTCAATTGCACCTTCGCTGAAGGGACCAGCAGGAAGGCGAAGCCGACCAGCATGCCCAAGACTACCAGGGTCACCAGTCCTTCCAGGAGCCATTGCCACCCATGGCGACGGCGGGGGAGGGGCAGCTCGCGCGGTTGCGGGTCTTCCGCCCAGGGGGGGCGGACTTGCGGCTGAGGGCGTTGCGGGCGACGCTGCGCCGGAAAGCGCCGGCTTTGCGCTATCGCCGCGCGGGCAGCTTCCTCGCTGGGGAAGACGACGAATCCCGCTTCCCGCGCCAGGGGACGCCGTTCCGGGTCTTCCACGACCATGGCGACGTCCAGTTCCTCTTCCAGACTGGCGCGGGCGAGTATCTCGAAGTCCAGCGGCGCACGCCATCCCTTGTCCGAAACTTCCCAGGGCAGCACCAGGAGCAGCTGTTTGACGGTCGCCCGGCGCAACAGTTCTCGCACCGTATAACGATCGTCGGTCGGCGCAATCTGCAGGACTGCGAAATTTGGTTGTTCTTCCATCGGGGGGCAGTATGCCACAACTTGGGGATTTGCCAAGTTCGCCATCGAAAGGCCAAAAGCATAGAATTTGCGCTTCTGATGCCATCTGCTATTAAATTTGTTTTCGCCCGCACGTGAGGAACTCAACGGCTACGACGGCGGGGAGCCGTGGCAGTAGGTGCGGGTTCGGGCTTCGTGGGTTGACCCGTGTTACGCAGGTTGACGAGCTTGTTCAACATGTCGAACCAGAACGACGCTCCCAGATTCAAGGACAAAATAGTGAGCAGCCATCCGCCGACCTTAGACAGCCAGCCCAGGCTGCTTTGGGGTATCAGGAGGGGCTGCGCCTCTTTTTCGGCGGGCCAACCGATCGGCAGTCGTAAGGCCGACAGTTCGGTGAGGTATTGATCAATCTGGGTGAGCGGCGCGGTGGTGGTGAAGGGGCTCGTGGCAGTAGGCGAAATCGTGGTGGTGATCGTCATTGCACTCGCGTTGCCTAACGTCATGCTGACCGTCTCGGTGTTCTGCACGGTGATTTCTTTCGTGGCTTCGACGCGCTTTTCGGCGGCGGTGACGACGGCCTCGCGCAGGGTGGGGTCGCGGTAAAGCGCGTTGGCGAGGGTAATCGTATCCACGTTGAGCGCGAGGGTAACGACCGTGGCGACAATCAGTGTGATGAGCTGTAATTTGCGCTTATACCAGCCCGAAACTCGCTCCATGGTGGTGTTGAACCACGCTTCCAGGTTGGCCTCGAAGCGATCGAGGCTGCCTTGGGCATCGTCAATCAGCGTCAGCAGCGCCTGTCTGGCGGGGAGGTGCTCTGGCAGTTTCTCCACGGTGGCGCGGATGGCGTCGAGCTCTGAGGGGGGAGTGTCGGCGGTGAGACGTCGCTTCAGCCAGTCGGTGAATAGCTCACCCGGCGGCTTTTGGGTGACGGGAGCTGATTCTGCTTGCCGGGTCTCGGGCTTCAACAGGCTGATGATCGCCTTGGCGAAGGTCGCTGAGGGGATATACGAAGGGCCGCCCCGTCCATCCAGCGCTGTGAATTCATACCCTTTCGCGCGTTGGGGCAGGGCCGCCTTGCTCGCTCGCAGGCGGTTGGCGCGCGTTTCGAGGCGCGTTTTCTTGCGCTGGTTGTAAGCTTTGTCGAACGTTCCCTGGCGAAACAGGCCTTTGATCAGGCTGTGGTCGTAGAATTTTGCGGCGAGCTCGATCTGATCCTCGTATTCCCCGATCAGCATTTGCTTGATAGCAGTTTTGAGAGTCGCTGCGCGCATTTCCCAGATTTGTGCGATGCCTTCGTTGATAGCGGTGACGATGAGGCTCAGGAGGAAGTAGATCAACGCCAGACC
>JAGPHL010000265.1 GCA_018055515.1 Anaerolineae bacterium | reverse complement strand
CTGTCGGCGATGGCGTGTTGCGCCAGCGTGATGTTGGCGTTCAACCGTTGGGTGACCATTTCGACGGTGACCGGCGCCTCGTTTTCGTGCCAGACGTCGTAATCGGTGATGTGCGCCATGACGGCGTAGCAGAGGCCCGCCTCTCGCGCCAGGAAGGCTTCGGGGCTGGTCGTCATGCCGATGATGTCCATCCCCCAGCTGCGATAGACATAACTCTCGGCTTTCGTGCTGAAGCGGGGTCCCTCGATGGTGATGAAGGTCCCGCCGCGATGCACGCGCGCGCCTGCAGCGGCGCAGGCGTCAGCGACGACCGCGCTCAGGTCGGGGCAGAAGGGGTCCGCCGCAGAGATGTGGGCCACGAGGCCCTCGCCGAAGAAGCTGCGCCGGCGTTCTTTGGTGAAGTCGAAGAGCTGGTCGGGGATGACGACATCTCCCGGCTTCAGGGACTCACGCAGCGAGCCGCAGGCGGAAACGGCGATGATGTGTTGGACGCCCAGGCTCTTGAGCGCGTAAATGTTGGCGCGGTAGGGCACCTCGCTGGGCGTGAGGACGTGTCCCCGGCCGTGGCGAGGTAGAAACGCGATAGGGACGCCGCCCAGCTCGCCGACGATCAACGCATCGCTGGGAGCGCCGAATGGCGTGGTGACACGCACCTCCCGCACTCGCTCCAGGTCGGGCATGTGGTATAAGCCAGAGCCGCCGATGACAGCAACGGGTATTTTCTCCATGGTGTTTGCCTTTCTGTGATTTGTGAAAGAGTTCGTCAGCCGCTCTCATTCCTCTGGAATGATGAAGGTCAGCGCTTCGTGACATTGTCCGCAGCCGATGTAGGGATTGGCGACAGCTCCGCCGCTCTTGCTGCAACTGGCGCTGACGAGCATCCGCGGTTTTTCCCAGAAGCGGGGCGGACGGCGCCCGATGCGCGCGTGCAACTTCAATGTAGGACAGGCGTTGGCGCGGCGGATGGCTGGCACGGGACAGGTTGCGCACAGCGCCGAAGTCCACTGCGCCGTATCGCCCGGCGCTTCAAGCAGACGGCACTCTTCGCGCGCGACGCGCCAGCGTTGCAGGTCGGCGTAGTAATAGGGGCATTCACGTCCGTCGGGTGTGCGCATGAGCGTGTAAGTCCCTCCTGGGGGTCAGGCTTCCAGATAGCCCTCGATGTGTTGTCGGTTGATGTAAACCAGCGGCGTGCGGGTGGGCAATCTCCCGCCGGTTTCGGCCAGGTAATGGACGGAGCAGTCGAACAGCGGCACAAAGACGCCTTTCCAGAACTCCAGGAAGTCGCCCAGTTTGGCATCGCTGAACATGGGAGCGGCCCCGCGGACGATGGCAAGCGGCAGGTACATCATGACCGTCAATGTGCGGGGCGGGCGTCGCACTGCCTCGCACACTTCTGGCTCGCTGAAGAAGAGCATTTGTGCGGCGCTGCGGTTGAGCTCCAGTTGTGGGGCGCGCACGGGAGGTAATCCCGTGAACGACCAGGGCGTCAGCCGGGCGTCAGAGAAAGTCAGGTAGTCGAGCCCGTCCTTGTTGATGTGCCCGGAGGGATCGCCGAGGCTTTCCAGCAGCCCCTCGCTCCAAAAAAGATCGCTGACGAGTTGGGCCGGGTGTTTTTGCTGGGGGGAGGCAGGTTCATTTACCGTGCGCATCGAATCCTCCTGAGATGGTATTTATGATTGGGGCGGCATTCCTCGCGCCAGTTGTTGCAAGCCGGCTTCATCAATCATGGGAATGCCGAGCTGTTGGGCTTTGCTGAATTTGGTCCCGCCAGGATCGGTGCCGACGACGAGATAGCTGGTCTTCTTGCTTACCGCACCGGTGACGACGCCGCCCAGGGAGGTGATCCAATCGGCGATTTCATCTCGCGGCCGCGAGAGCGTGCCGGTGATGACGAAGCTCAGACCGGCGAGCGGGGCCTCGCTCACATGTGTCGGCTGCGGCGTAGCGGCCAGTTTCACCCCGGCGGCTCTGAGTTTGCGGAGCAGTTCCTGATTGCCGGGGCGCTCGAACCAGGCGCGGATGTTCGCTGCCCGCACGGGGCCAACGCCGGGGATGGCAGCCAGGGCCGCTTCGGGAGCGTGTTCCAACGCTTCGAGGGTGGGGAAGATCTGCACGAGCGTCTCCGCCACGGTGATGCCGACGCCGCGAATGCCCAGCGCCGCCAGGAGGCGGGGCAGCGGGCGCGCTTTGGAGGCGGCGATGGCCTCGAGAAGGTTATCGGCTTTCTTGTCGGCAAAGCCCTCCAAAGTCAGGAGCTGTGCCTTGGTGAGCGTGTAAAGGTCGCCGGGATCCACGATCAGCCCCTGTTGCACCAGCTGCGCGGCAGTGCTGCTGCCCAGGCCGATGATGTCCAGAACGTGGGCGAAGTACAGCAGTTTTTCCACCCGCTGCGCCGGGCAGGCGGTGTTGAGGCAGAAGTAGGCGACTTCACCTTCGTTGTGGCTGACCGGTTCCCCGCAAGAAGGGCAGGCAGCGGGCGGCGTGATGGGGCGTTCGTCGCCGTCACGCACATCGAGGATGGGCCCGACGACGTAGGGAATCACATCGCCGGCGCGGTGCACGAGCACCCGATCGCCGATGCGGATGTCGCGTTCGGCGATGAAATCGAAGTTGTGCAGCGAGGCGCGGCTCACGGTCACCCCGGCGATGGGGACGGGGTCGAGCACCGCCGTGGGTGTGATGACGCCGGTGCGCCCGACGGAGAATTCCACCTCACGCAAGAGGGTGGTGGCTTCCTGCGGTGGGAATTTGAATGCCACTGCCCCGCGCGGCCGTCCGCCCACAACGCCAAGAGCCTCCTGGGTCGCCAGGTCGTCAATCTTGATGACCAGGCCGTCCGCCTCGTAGGGGAGGGTGTTGCGGCGCGCCGTCATGTCCTCGCAATATGCCGTGACTTCTTCCAGCGTTGTGCAGCGCCGATTGACCTCTTCGGCGATGGGGAATCCCAGCGCTTTGAGGTAGGCGAGGGTCTCCCACTGGGTGTGGACGACCGTTTCGCTGGCAGCGACGATGGCGTAGGCAAAGAAGGAGAGCGGGCGTTGGGCCGTGATGCGGGGATCCAGCTGCCGCAAGGAGCCTGCCGCGGCGTTGCGGGGGTTGGCAAAGGGTGCTTCTCCCGCCTCGACGAGACGTTCGTTGAGCGCCTCGAAATCCTTGAGCAGCATGAGCACCTCGCCGCGCACGACGAGCCTGGCGGGAGGGCGCGGGCCTTCGGCGGTCACAGGGATGCGCAGGGGGAGGCTGCGGATCGTGCGCAGGTTGGCGGTCACATCCTCGCCGATCTGCCCATCGCCGCGCGTGGCGCCGAGCGTGAGTTGTCCCTCGGTGTAGTGCAGCACGACGGTCAGCCCGTCGAACTT
>JAGPHL010000048.1 GCA_018055515.1 Anaerolineae bacterium | reverse complement strand
GCCCGCATGAGCCGCGCTGGCGCCAATCAGGCCCTGACCATTGTCCGTGACATCACCGAACGCAAATGGGCAGAGACCCAGCGGGAACGGTTCGTCACCCAGTTGAAAACCGCGGCGGAGATCTCGGCCCAGGTCAGTTCCATTCTGGACACCGACGAGCTGCTCAAGAAAGTGGTGCCGTTGCTGAAAGAACGGTTCAACCTTTACCACGTCCAGTTCTATCTCATGGATGCGGACCGACACGAGCTGACCCTGCGCGCCGGCTATGGTCAGGTTGGGCAAATCATGCAACAGCAAGGCTTCAAGATTGACCTGGATCAGGAACAGAGCCTCGTGGCGCGAGCGGCGCGCAGCCGACAAATCACCCTGGCAAATGACGTGACGCAGGATCCAGACTTCATGCCCAACCTGCTCTTGCCCGACACACGGGCTGAGGTAGCAGTGCCCGCCATGATCGGCGAGCAGCTCATAGGGATCCTTGACGTCCAGGCCAGCGAAACAAACTACTTCACCGAATCAGACCTGGATGTCTACCGCACGCTGGCCAGTCAAATCGCCAACGCTTTCCAGGGCGCGCAACTCTTCGGACAGCAACGTCAGGCAGAGAGGGCGCAACGGGAGGCGGCGGAGAAAATCCGCGCCATGTTTGACGCAATGACTGAAGGGATCACCGTCACCAACATGATCGGCACGATTGAGGATTTGAACGAGGCGATGCTGCGACTTTACGGCTACCATCGTCGCGAGGAGCTGTTGGGACGCAGCTCTATGCAGCTCTTTGCTCGCCCCTTTTGGTCCAAGGCCGCTGAGAACGTCCGGCAAGCGTTGGAAGCCGGCGCCAGCCAGACCACCGAATGCCGCATGGTCCGTCACGACGGAAGCGAATTTGAGGCTGAGACGAGCGCGGCGCTCCTGCGTGACATGAATGGCGCGCCTACCGGATTCGTCTCCATCATCCGTGACATCACCGCCCGTAAATGGGCCGAAGAGGAGCGCGTGCGGATGACCACCCAACTGCGCACGGCGGCGGATATTTCCGCTCAGGCCACCACCCTCCTCGATCCGCAGATGTTGCTGCGCCAGGTGGTAACGCTCATCAAAGAGCGCTTTGATCTCTACCATGTCCACTTCTACACCCTGGACGAAACTACCCATGAGCTGCTGCTGGCCGCCGGCTATGGCGAGGTGGGCAAGACCATGCTCGCCCAAGGCCATCGCCTCCAGCTGGAAGCAAAGAAAAGCCTGGTAGCGCGCGCCGCACGTACGCAGACGCCGCTGTTGGTGGCCGACACGACTGCCTCGCCCGATTTCATACTCAACCCGCTGCTGCCAGAGACGCGCTCTGAGATCGCAGTGCCCCTGGTCCTGAGCGGGAAAACGCTTGGCGTCCTCGACGTGCAACACAACCGCCCTAACCACTTCACCGAAGCCGACCTCGACGTGTTCCGCACCCTGGCGGGACAACTCGCTGCCGCGCTCCAAAATGCACGCTACTTTGAAGAACTCCAGCGCGCCGCAGAACGGCTGCGCGAAATGGATCGCATGAAGAGTGAGTTCCTGGCCAACATGAGCCATGAGCTGCGCACCCCGCTCAACTCCATCATTGGCTATGCTGAAGTCATGCTGATGGGCATTGACGGGGAAATGGCTCCAGAAACCCTTGAGGACATTCAGGCCATCTATGAAAACGGCCAACACCTGCTCGCCATGATCAACGACATCCTGGACCTGGCCAAGATCGAATCGGGTCGCATGACCCTCAAGATGGAACCGGTGGAGGTGGAGCAGATTCTGGATGAGATGCGCTCCAGCGGTCTCGGATTACTCCGCAAATACCACAAGGAGAATCAGGTTGAGCTCAGCATTGAGGCCGAGGCCAACCTGCCGCTCGTGTCCGGGGATCGCATCCGGTTGAATCAGATCCTCAACAACCTGCTGAGCAACGCGGTGAAATTCACCGACCACGGCAGCATCCAGGTGCGCGCGTATCGTCAGGATGACCGTGTCTGCATCAGCGTCAAAGACACCGGCATCGGCATCGCCGGCGACCAGATGGAAAAAATCTTCGAGAAATTCCAGCAAGTAGACGGCTCGGCCAGACGTCGGGCTGAGGGCACAGGATTGGGACTGGCGATTACCCGGTACCTCGTGGAAATGCATGGCGGCACCGTCAGCGTTCACAGTGTCGAAAAGAAAGGCAGTGTCTTTACCGTGTCTTTGCCCGCGTTAAGCAGCAGCGAAGCGCCTAAGAGTTAATTCCAGGCCGTCTTATGCCCAACGTAAATGGCAATTCCTGGATTCTGGTTGTTGATGATAATGATCAAAACAGCCACTTGTTGGAATCCCTGTTGAGACGACAGGGGTACGATGTCTTGCTGGCCGCTGATGGGCCAAGCGCCCTATCTCAGGCACAGGAAATGACGCCGGACCTGATCATTCTCGACGTGATGATGCCGGGCATGGATGGGTATGAGGTAGCCCGCGAGATCCGCAAAGACGAGCATCTGCGGGCTACCCCCATCCTCATGCTGACGGCGTTGCGAGAATTAGAGGACAAAGTTCGGGGTCTGGAAGCCGGCGCTGACGATTTCCTGGTCAAACCCTTCAACGTCGTGGAATTGCTGGCCCGCGTGCGCTCTTTGCTGCGGATCAAACACCTGCATGACGAGCTGGAGATAAAAAATGCGCTGTTAGAACGGGTGCTCACCCGGTACATCTCTCGGGACGTCGCTCAGGAAATTCTGCGTAACCCCGACATCAATCTCCAGCTCGGGGGGCGGACCTGCACGGTCAGCGTGCTATTCGCCGATATTCGGGGTTTCACACACTTTGCCGAACAGCGTGATGCCAGCCAGGTCATCGAAGTGCTCAACAAAGTCTTCGACTGCCTGACGCCGATGGTCTTTGAGTATCACGGCACCCTGGATAAGTATCTGGGGGATGCCATCATGGCGGTCTACGGCGCGCCCGTGTCGCTGAACAATGCGCCTGAAGCTGCTGTACGCACTGCCTGGGACATGCAACAACAGTTTGCTGCCCTCAAAGCACTCGATGCCCAGCTGGCCAACCTGGGGCTGGGCATCGGCATTGCGACGGGAGAAGCCGTGGTCGGCAATATCGGCACCCAGCAATTCATGGATTACACCGTCATCGGGCACACCCCCAACCTTGCCAAACGCCTGCAAGAGACGGCCACAGGCGGACAGATCCTGGTTGATGTTCCCACCTATGAGCGAATCGCCGATTTCGCATACGGCACTCCGGCTCTCCCTCTCTACGGGAAAGGGATGCTCAGACCCGTCAAGGTCTTTGAAGTCTTGGGAATCGCTGGCTCGGGAGAAGAAAAATCGAGGGCAATACCGCTAGAGGCGTCATATGACCAATCTGTTTAACGCCGTGCAATGCCTGGAATGTGGGGCAAAGTGGGAAGCGGACTTCTTTGCCCGGCGCTGTCCCGTCTGCGGCAGTCCCTGGCTGGACGCCCGGTATGCCCTCGATACGCTGGCCCAAACCTGGCGCGCCGAGCTCCCCAAACGCCCCGCGACACTCTGGCGGTACCGCGAATTGCTTCCCATTCCCTCGGACGTGCTACCTGTTAGCATGAACGAAGGCTGGACGCCGCTCACCCGCGCCGAGAATCTGGAGAAAGAACTCCATCACCCCCAGCTATGGATCAAGGATGAACGCCGTCAACCCACCGGCTCCTTCAAAGATCGCCAGGCAACCATCGCCGTCACCGCACTACGGGCCCAGGGCGTCAAGGAGCTGGTGCTCGCCTCCACCGGCAACGCTGCCGCAGCCTACGCCGCTTATTGCGCGCGGGCCGGCATCAAGCTCTGGGTGTTCCTGACCAGCAGCGTGCCCGTCGAAAAGATGCGCGAACTGGCCCTCTACGGCGCCGAAGTGGTCAAAATCACCGGCACCTACGACCAGGCCAAAGACATCGCCGCCGATTTCGCCGCCCGCCACCATGTGCTCCTGGACGGCGGAGCCAAAGCCATCCCTTCCAAAGACAGCATGAAAACATTGGCCTACGAAATCGCCGAACAGCTGGGAATGGCTCTCCACGAAAGGCGGACCTGGCAGGCGCCAGATTGGTACATTCAGGCCGTCTCCGGCGGGATCGGGCCACTCGGCGTGCTCAAAGGTTTTGAGGAGCTCCTTGCCGCCGGTTTGATTGACCGCGTTCCCAAAATCGCCGTGGTCCAGACGAGCGGCTGTGCTCCCATGGTGCAGGCCTGGGAACAGCATCTCGAAGAGGCCAGGCCGGTCCAGCCCGACAGCTTGATCACCGTCCTGGCCACGGGACGACCCGGCCCCGCCTATCGCTTTCTGCGCCAGGGATTGCTGCGCTATGGCGGCACCATGCTCGCCGTGAGCGACGGCGAGGCCTTTCGCGCCATGCGCCGCCTGGCCCGCAGCGAGGGCTTTTCGATGGAGCCGGCCGCCAGCGTCGCTTTCGCCGGGTTGTTCCGGTTACTCGAACAAAACATCATCACCCCGCAAGAATGCGTCGTCGTCAACTGCTCTGGACACACCTTCAGCGCCGAAAAACACACCCTGGAAGACCGCTATCTGCTCAGCCTGGAAGCAACAGCGGACACCGATCATCCGCCAGTGGAAGGGTTGTGGACGGCGCTAGCGCAATTGGATGAACAGATCACCACGGTCGTAGTGATTGAAGACAATCCTCACGACAATCGGCTGCTGCGACGGCTGCTGCAAAGCTACAAAAATTACCGCATCTACGACGCCTATACCGGCACAGATGGGCTGGACCTGGTGCGTCAGCGGCATCCCGATCTGGTGCTGCTCGATCTTACCCTGCCGGACATGAACGGTCTGACGGTGCTGACGGAGCTCAAGTCCGACGAACGCACGCGCGACATTCCGGTGATGGTCATCTCCGCCAGAACGCTCGACGATGCCGAAGAGACATACTTGCGCAAGTTTAGCGACTCTGTCTGGCAAAAGGGCAGCTTCAGCGCCCGGGATCTGGTAGCACACGTCACCGAGCTCCTGGATGACAACGCCACCGAGCTCCGCCATGTGGTCACAGAGCCACCGGGAAAAACTCCGCAGCCAGAGTTGGGCGACCAGCGCCCGGAATTCGGTCGTCAACGCCGTGCCCGCATTCTCGTCGTCGAGGACAACGTCTGGGAAGCCCGGCTCATGCGCCGACTGTTCGAATCACGCCCCTGGATTGAAGTGCTAGAAGCTTACTCTGCCGCCGACGCCCTGACGCGCGTGGCCGAAACTCCCCCTGATCTGATCTTGCTTGACCTCTACCTGCCGGAAGAAACCGGCGAAGAAGTCATCGTTCAATTGCAAGGGGCCGAAACACCCAAAATTCCCCTCATCATCATCTCCGGTAAAGAGCTAGAGCCGGCTTTGTATGCCCATCTGGCAACCCTGGCGGAATCCATCTGGGACAAGACTACTTTGGACCGCAGCCATCTCCTGGCTCACGTGGAAAATCTACTTGCAGCAGCATAATGATGAACCTATGAACGGAAACAATCAGCCAGTGATACTCCATATCGAAGACAACTTTCATAACCGCCGACTGGTCCGCAAAATTCTCAATGCGAATGGCTATGCCGTTCAAGAGGCGGAAGATGGGCCGACCGGCCTGCAAATGGTGTACGAACTGCACCCGGCGCTCGTGCTCCTCGACATCAGCCTGCCGCTGATGGACGGTCTGGAAATCGTGGGGCGCCTTAAGGTGGATCCTAACGTGCGTCACATCCCCGTGGTAGCCGTCACCGCTTCAGCCATGGTAGGCGATCGAGAACGATTTCTCGCCGCGGGCTGTGATGACTATCTGGCCAAGCCCGTACACGCCAATGAGCTGGTAGAGAAGGTGCAGTATTACTTGCGAGAAGGCATGCCAACACAAGATGGTTGAGGTCATGCAAACCGTATTACTGATCGAAGACAATCGCTATGATGCACAACTGATAAGCACCCTCTTCAAACGTCTGCCAGAATGCCGGGTGCTGTACGCCGCCGACGCAGAGACGGGATTGACACTGGCCATGTCCGAAAGCCCCGATTTGATCCTGTTAGACCTGGGACTGCCGGACATGGACGGGCAGACTGTGGCCAGCATTCTCAAGGACATGCCCGCATCAGCTCACATCCCCTTAATTGCGGTCACGGCCTGGCCGCCGGCGACGGCGCGCGACATGGCTGAGGCCTACGGCTGTGATGGATACATCTCCAAACCTTTCAATGCGAACGCTTTTCTCGCCGAGATCAAGCGGTTTCTAAAGCAGGATAATACGGCCTCAGCGGAGACCCTTTTGTGAATCTTAGTTCCTCCATCCCAACATACCCTTCAACATCCTCCCTGCCCGAAGTGCTGCCGCCGCTCCTGATGAGACCTGCGAGCGCTTTCCCGTTGGAGGCCCTGACAGACGCCTACAATCAGACGCGCATTGACTATATCATCCCCATGCCGATGAATGTCACCCGCCTGCGCGAGTACATCCACAATTATGATGTTGCACTGGAACATTCTGCGGTGGCCTTAGCAGACGACCAAATCCTGGGGCTTGCCCTTCTGGGAGTGCGCCCGCCGCGTACCTGGATCACCCGCCTGGGCGTGCTGCCGGTCAAACGTCGCCGCGGCACCGGGCAAGAGTTGATGGAATATCTGATCACCCGCTCCCAAGACCTGCAGGCGCAGCAGATCATCCTTGAGGTGATCAAGAACAATACTCCCGCCCACACGCTTTTTCGGAAGCTGGGCTTTGAGGAAATCCGCGAGCTGCTGGTCGTCCGTCGTCCGCCCCGGGCGGCTCTGCCCTCGGCGCCGCCGTATTCAGCGCGCTTTCTGCCTTCCGAGACGGCCCTCTCCCTGCTGCAGCAACGCCGCAGCTGCCCCTCCTGGCTGGACGAATTCCCCTCCCTCTGCCACGCCGGCAACATGAAGGGATTGGAAGTCCATCTGGAATCTGGGGAATGGGGCTGGGCCGTTTTTCAGCAAACGTCTTTTCAACTAGGCCGGCTGGTGCTGCAAGCCGAAACCCGAGACGAAGAAGCGGTGGTCAGAGCCTTGTTACACGCCCTGCACACCGCTCATCCCCATCACGACACCACTTACGAGAACTTGCCAGCGGCGGATCCCTACTGGCCCTTCATGCAGGAAGCCGGTTACCTGCTGTCCTTCACGCGCATCGAGATGCAACTATCCTTGAAGTGAGGCCCGCTTCAGCACAAGAGCTCCCCGGCGCTCCTCTGCGGCAGCCGACGTACGGCGCTCCGCTCCTGCAGCTTGGAACGGCGCTGCAACAGGGGCCACGACGGCGCGGGCGGTTTGCGCCAGAAATAGTACCAGAGAAGCACCCCGCCGATCAATGAGAGCACGCCGCCCCCCGCGGCGCCCAGCCAATACCAAAGCCGCTGTCGCCGCTGCGCCGCCCGGACCAGCTCACGCTCCAAATCAGCGACGAATAGAGAGGACGGCATCACCCGCGCTGAGGATGATTGCAGGGCCGCCAGCAGCGCGGCTTCCAGACGTTGTTGCTGGAAGGGTAACAGCGCTGCGGCTCCAGACGTGTTTTCGAGCAGAATGTAGCCATCCTTGGTACGCGACTTCGATTTCATCCCTTAATCCTCTTCTGCCAGGGCATGACGCAGGCTAATCAATGTGCGGTTGTACAGCGCCTTGACGGCGCCCTCCGTTTTTCCCAAAACCACCGCAATCTCGGCATTCGACAGCTGCTCGACAAATTTCAACAGCAGCAATGTCTTGCGTTCTTCCGGCAATTGCTCAAACGCAGCCAGCAAGCGTCGCTGCAATTCGGCGGCCTCGAGACGCTCCCACAGACCGCTCTCCGCTGCCAGCGCCGGGACGTCCTCCAGCTCCACCGCCGGGTGGCGGCTCTGATCGCGATAATAATTGACCAGCAGATTGTGAGCGATGCGGAAAAGCCACGCCTGAAACGTGCCATCCTGGGGCCGATACCGGGGCATCGCCCGCAGCGCCTGCAAAAAGGTACGCGAGGTCAAATCTTCCGCTTCGGCGTGGTTCCCCACATGGCGATAGTGATAGCGATAAATCCGCTCCACATAGCGCCGGTAGAGCTCGCCAAAGGCCTCTGGCTCACGCCGCGCCCTTTCGATGAGGGCGCTTTCAACATCAGGCTCAACCCTGCTCTCCATCGTCTCCTCCTCCCCGATTATACCATCAGGAGAGCATGGCTGAAGCAGCGTGGCCTGATTTGTACATTACAACACCCGGCAAGCGCTGAAGTTACGCCCGGCCGTGGCCCTGAAATGGCGCCTTTTGGCCGTAACTTTTAACCAGGAAAGGTGTTATATTTACAGATAGGAGCACCATACAAAAATTAGCTCTGAAAGGAGATCGCATATGGGACGCATCGCCATTGTCACCGACAGCACTGCAGATCTGGCGCCTGAACTGATCAAGACGCACGAGATTTCGATCATCCCGCTCAAAATCCAGTGGGGTGAGGACGCCTATGTGGACGGCGTCACCCTGGACATTCCCACCTTCTACCGCATGTTGCAAGAGCGCCAGGACTTTCCCATGACCTCACAGCCCTCCGCGGGCGAGTTCATCACTTTCTTCCGGCAGGTCGCCGAACGCTACAATGCCGATACCATCGTGGGGATCTTCATCTCCACCCTGCTCAGCGGGACGCTGGCCTCGGCGGCGCAGGCCAAAGAAGCCTTGCCCGAGCTCCGCATCGAGCTGCACGATTCCCGCTCCATCTCCATGGGGATCGGCTTCCAGGTGCTGGCCGCCGCGCGCGCCAATAAGCAAGGCGCGACAGTCGAAGAGGTGCTGCTCGCGGCGACCCGGGTCCGCACCCGCATGGAACTGCTTTTCACGGTGGACACGCTCGAATACCTGCATCGCGGCGGACGCATCGGGGGTGCGACCCGCCTGCTCGGCACGCTGCTCAACTTCAAACCGCTGCTCATGGTAGAAGGCGGGAAGATTGACGCCTGGGGCAGGGCGCGCAGTCGCCGCAAATCCCTGGAGGCCCTGGTTACCGAGGCTCAAAGGCGCCTTGCCGGCCGTCGCCCCGTGGAACTGGGAGTGATCCATACGCCGGAAGATCCCGACGCCGAGATGCTGGCGTCGCTGGCCATGGACCAACTCCAACCTCAGCGCCTGTACACCGGCCTGATCTCACCGGTGCTGGGCACACACGGCGGACCCGGCTCCATCGGGATAGTCTTCTATACCGAATCCGACGATGTGGGCATTTACGGTTGACATCTGACCGTCACCAGCTCGGCCCAAAATCACGCCGCCGTCTCCAGTTCGAGACGGCGGCGTGGTGAGCCTGAGGGGTTTTATTGCTCCGGCTGGGCGATGAAGTCCGCGCGCGCGCTGGTCACCAGTTTCTCAATGGTATAGGCAGTCGTCTCGACAAAGTACTCCGAGTTGGAGCTCTTGACCACATAATTACCGCTTGCCGTCTTCGCGCCGATGGTCAGCGTGATCACCTGATCCGCGGTCTTCAGCGTGACCACGGCATTCGGACTGGCCATCCCATAAGCCGGCAATTCCGTCTTGCCCAAGGGCTTGTTGACCGCCACCGAAGCCGCCTGACTGATCAGCGTGCGAGTGGCGGCAGAATCAGCGGTTTCCCCGGCGTTGAGGTCTGCCAGCGTCCATTCTCGGGCCGCCGTGTCCTCGCCCGCAACGGCCGTAGTCGGGAGGAAGGTCAAACTGCCCTGAGCGTTCTCCAACGTCACCTGCAGCAGGGAATCCACGGGGACGCTGAGATAGCCCACCTGAATCCAGGAGGCTGGCAGCGCGCTCACCTCCCAACTCGTCAGAGCGCTGGTCAGATACGTCTCATCCTGACCTTCTACCCGGAAGTGCGTCGTGGTGTATTGCGGCGTGGTGCCCAGGTAGAGGATCTGCGCCGAGCCGTCCGCCAGTTCCAACGTCAGGCGGCGCACAAAGTTGTCTTTCCCCACCTGCAGGCGCTGATGACTGGCTTCCGTCCGGGTCACCAGGCGATCGCTGGTCAGTCCCACGACCTTGTCCAACAGCGACGTGATCGTGCTGGCGTTCGCCGGATAGTCCTCCGCGTCCGGCAAAACCCAGCCATCGCCAGAGCGGCGCAGGTACACCGAATTCCCGTCACTGTCGGCAATCCGCAGGGCAACGACATCCTCAGTCTTGAGATCGGGGAAGGCGCGTTCGCCGCTGCCGCTGGCCACTGTACGCGGCCAGAACACGACGGCGATCAACACCAGTTGCACCAGCAAGACACCCGCGAGGATTTGTTGATGGCGCTTCATGCCTCCACCTCCTTCACATCAGTTGTGGGTGAATCTGCGACATGCCTGGGCTTCAGGGAGGCGTCGGGCACTAAGGCCATCGGCTTTTCATTGCGCCGACGGACGCTTCCCACCACACTCACCGCAATCAACGCCAGGAACGCTACCACGTAGTTAGCCGCTTCCACCATGGAGCGCTGCTGATCGTCCAAAGCCGCCAACACGCGCACCGACGTGCCCCGAGCGCGGATGCTCAACAGATCGAGGTCCTCGGTCGCCCAGGCAACAGCATTCTGGATCAACTTGAGATTGTTCTGATAGCGCTCCCCCGACAGTTGCGATGAGAGACTGAAGATGATGTCATCCAGGAATTCGGAACTGCCGACGACCACCAGGCGCGCGGCAGCCGGTGACGTCGTGATGGTGCCCATCGTTTGCGTCATTGCCGTCGTCGCCGTAGAACTCGTCGTCGCCAGCGGCGAGGGCTTGCCGCTGAAAGCGCTCTCGAAGGACCCCTGGATCACCACCGCCAACGGATAGCTCTGCCGGGTCTCACCCAACGGGAATCCCAGCTCCGGATACTGATCCAGATCCGGCACGATGGTCGGGGCGGCGCCCAGCTGCGTCGGATCGCCGACCACTTTCCACGAGGCCGGTGTAGATTGTAGCAGCACTGTCACCTCCCGGTTGGCGTTCTTCGTCTCATCCACCACCAGCGGCGAGACCCAGTTCAACGTCACCGCCGGGAGGTTGGAGATAATGGGGTGACCTTTCGCCATGCCGTCGGCGCGCACATCCACGAAGAAGGGGTAAGGGACGGCCTGAATCTCCTGCACCCGGTACCCACTGACCTCGCGCTGCACAACCACGGGGAAGGGTTCGTTGCGGGTGTCGAGCACCAGGGCCGGCTCCACCTGCACGCCGTAGCTCTCCAACAACGAGGTCACGCCGTTGTAGAGCGGCTGCGCGATCATCCCACCCATCAGGGGATCCAGAGCCAGCTTGTACATACCGCTCGCCACCACCACAGCGCCGCCGCGCATGAGGTACTGATCCACGGCGTAGCTTTCCTTGTCACTCCAGGCCTCGGGCGCCACCAACACCAGCACATCCACGTCTGCCGGCACCTCGCCCGTGCTCAGGTCCAGCGTGCGGACCTCGTATTCCTGCTGCAGAGCTTCCGTCAAAGCATTCCAGCTCTGGAGCGGTTGCTGCGTCTGCCCGTAGATGTTCGTCGTCGCCGCCGTAGAGGGCACCCACAGCCCCACCACTTTGAGAAACCCGCTGGAGGCGCGTTTCAACCCCGCTTCGATGGTCGTGCGGATATCCGCCTCCCCCAAATCGCCCGTAGGGTAGATCGGCTTCGCCATGTCGCCGGCTTCCAGCACCATCGTCAGGTAGTAAGTATCCGAGGAGAACAACGAAGCCGTGTACGGGCGCACGCCATAGGTCTCGTACAATTCGTCGGGCGTCATGTCGCTATCAGGTCCCGTCGGGTCCACCTTGCGGAACACAAACTTCCCCTCAGACCGGGCCGCCATGTCCTCGGCCACCCGCTGAATGGTCGCCGGCACCTCCGTCAACCATTCGGGCAGCGTAGATTCGGTGACGTAGAGGGTCAACGTCGCCGGCTTGTCGAATGACGCCAGCACGGCATCCACGCTCTGAAAGCCGTAGACCGTCTTTTTGATCGCGCTGGTGAGATCATATTCCAGATTGCGCAAGTAAACCTGCACCCCACCGCTGGCATCTTGCTGTACGTCAATCAAATCCTGGAAATTGAGCACCTGGCTTTGATCGCCATAGCGGATGAGGATGTCGAAGTAAGCGTTGATGACTGACGTCTCGTAACGATCCGAGACCTGGAACGGCGAAGGGGTAATGCCATAGAGCTGATTGGCTTCGGCTTCCTTGTCGGGGTCGTCGGCCGGATCGAGGATCTCCAGCTGCACCTTGCCGCGCGAAGCGACCTCGTACTCATGCAGCATGTCCCGTACCGTCGGCACCAGGGGAGCCAGCAACGGATGGGTCTTCGCGCTGAAGTACCCCCGGATCAACAACGGCTCCTGCAAATTCTCCAGCAAATCGCGCGTCGCCTGCGAGAGGCTGAACTCGCGCTGCTCCGTCAAATCCACGCGCAAGCCATTGAGGGGATACATCCAGATGTTGGCGAGGATCAGGTTGACGATCAACAACGCCGAGGTGAGCTGCACACTCGTGCGCTGCTGCCGGGTGCGCTCCCCGTGACTCCAGCTCTTCATTCTCAAGGAGAGCACGTTGAGCGCGAGGAAAATGCCGGTCAAAGTGAGGTAATAGAGCAGGTCTCGGAAGTCAACCACGCCCCGCTGGATGCTCTCGAAGCGGCTGCCCACGCCAATCGCGCGCAGGATCTCCCCCGCCTGCTGGCCGACGAAATCCGTCACCCCCGCAGAGCCCACCAGATAAAGCACGCCGCAGATCAACACCGTGGAGATCAACGCCACGATCTGATTATCGGTACGCGAGGAAACTGCCAGGCCAATCGCGGCATACACCCCTGCCAGCAGCACCGACGCCAGGTAGCCACCGATCACCGGTCCCCAATCCAGATTTCCAAGCAGGGCCACGGTCAGCGGCAGAGAGAACGTCAGCGCCAGGGCCAGCACCACCAGCGCGACGACAGCGAGGAATTTCCCGATGACCAGCTGTACCGGGGAAACAGGCAGGGTCAAGAGGACTTCCAACGTTCCCGCGCGCTGTTCCTCACTCCACTGCCGCATTGTCAACGCCGCGACCAGGAAGATCAATAACACCGGCGTCCACTGGAACAACGGCCGCACGTCCGCAATGCCGCGAGCGAAGAAAGTGGCGACCCAGAAGAAAGTGAACAACGTCGCCGCCAGGAACGCGCCGATGAAGATCACCGCCATCGGCGAGCCAAAATAACCGCGCAATTCTTTTCGGGTAATCGCCAAAACCTGCTTCATGCCGCCACCTCCGCATGGGCCGCCAGATCATTGAAGACCATCTCCAGCGTGCGCACATCGCGCCGCAACTCACGGAGCGGCCATTGGCGGGAGCGCGCCAGTTCATAAATCGCGGGGCACAGGTCCAGGCCGGTTTCCGACTGCCCCAACACACGATAGCCGGGGAATCCGTCACCGCTGCGGAAAATCTCCACATTCCGCACCCCCGGCATAGCGCGCAGAGCCGCAAGCGCATCCGGCGCCGGCTTCGAGAGGATCACCACGGCGTTTGAAGTCGCCGCCAGGTCTGCCAGGCGCGCGTCGGCCCGCACTGCGCCGTTCATCAAAATGATCGCCCGGTCGCACACCATCTCCACCTCCGAAAGGATGTGCGTGGAGAAAAGGATCGTCGTGTGCTCCGCCAGGCTCCGAATCAGCTGCCGGATTTCCACAATCTGCGTAGGATCGAGGCCCACCGTCGGCTCATCCAGGATCAGGATTTGTGGGCGGTGCATAATTGCCTGCGCCAATCCCACCCGCTGCCGGTATCCTCGGCTCAACTGGCCGATAGGGCGCGTCAGGTGATCCTGCAACCCGGTCGCGTAGATGGCTGCAGAAAGCAACTCCGGCTGCTCCGCTTCGGGGATCTGGCGCAAGTCCGCCATAAACCGCAGATAAGATTGCACCGTCAATTCGGGGTAGAGCGGCGCGGTCTCCGGCAAATAGCCGATCTGCGCCTGCACCTCGCGGGTGTGCTCCAGCACGTTCAAGCCGTTGATGAGCACCACCCCTTCATCCGGCTGCAGGTACCCCGTGAGGATCTTGAGGATGGTGGTCTTGCCGGCGCCGTTCGGCCCCACCAGGCCGACAATTTCCCGTGGCGCGATGTTAAAAGACACGCCCCGCAAGGCCTCAATGGCTCCATACGATTTCGTCAACGCACTGACTTCAATCATAAACACCTCACTCTGTGGTATAAGGCCTCTCGGCTTCCCGCCGGGAGCCAGACAAAAACCATCTTACACAATAGCACAACCCTTCCAGCGCGTCCTTAAACGTGGCTACAGGCAAGTTTAAGAACAGCTTAAGACATCGGGCTGAAATCTATGCCATGGCCTGCCACAGCACACTCCGACCGCCCACGGAAAGAAATAGCCCTATCTATCCCCTGCACGCCGTTCGAAAATGTGTTACAATTACTCCCTCAAGAGAGAGGTTCGCCTATGTCACTCAAACATGTCACCCTCTACACAGACGGCGCCGCCTCAGGCAATCCCGGGCCCGGAGGTTACGGCATCATCCTCGAATTCCAGGGAAAACGCAAGGAGCTTTCTGGCGGCTATCGCCGCACTACCAACAACCGCATGGAGCTGCTGGCAGCCATCGTCGGCCTTGAAGCGCTCAAGGAACGCTGTGAGGTCACCCTCTATACCGACTCGGCTTACCTGGTGAACGCGATCAACGAAGGGTGGGCCCAGCGCTGGCGCGCTCACGGCTGGATGCGCAACAAAAATGAACCCGCGCTCAACCCCGATCTATGGGAACGCCTGTTGCGGCTCTGCGAACAACATGAGGTGCACTTCGTATGGGTGAAGGGGCACGCCGGCCATCCAGAAAACGAACGCTGTGACCAGCTCGCTCAGGAAGCAGCGCGAGGCATCCACCTGCCGGTAGACACAGCCTACGAGCATCGCGGCGCATAAAAGAGAATGCCAGCCCGATTGCTATCGAGGCTGGCATTCTGCTCCAGTCATCTAGAAGAGGTTTCCTGGCAATGACCTACTCTCCCAGGGGGCTGCCCCCCCAGTACCATC
>JAGPHL010000264.1 GCA_018055515.1 Anaerolineae bacterium | reverse complement strand
CCGCGATGGCTTTTCGCGCTCAAGCCGATCAACTGCTGGCCGACATCAACAACCGCACGCTGTTCATCTCCCTGTGGTGGAAGGCGCTCGACGCGGAGAACGCCGCCCGCCTGCTTGAGGTCAGCGGCGACGCCCGCTATTTCCTGGAATGCCTGCGGCTTTTCACCCCCCACACGCTCTCCGAGGCCGAGGAGCGCATCATCAACATCAAAGACGTGAACGGGATTCAGGCCCTCAACACACTCTACGACATGATCACCACCCGCTTCACGTACCGGCTGGAAGTAGCTGGCGAGGTCAAAGAACTCACGCGCGGGCAGCTGATGGCTTACGTCTACAGCCCCAATCCCGCCCTGCGCGAAGCCGCTTATCAGGAGCTCTACCGCCATTATCGGGAGCACGCGGACGTGCTGGCAGAGGTCTACGCCGCGCGCGCCCGCGACTGGTACGCGGAAAACGTCCGCCTGCGGCACTTCAGCCGCCCCATCAGCGTGCGCAATCTCGAAAACGACATCCCCGATGCGGTGACCGACGTGCTGCTGCAGGTCATCCGCCAGAACGCACCGCTGTTCCAGCGCTATTTCCGCTTCAAGGCCGCCGCCCTGGGCCTGCCGCGCCTGCGACGTTACGACATCTATGCGCCCCTGAGCGACGCCGACAAGTCCTTCCCCTTCGATGACGCCATGCGGATGGTGGATGAGGCCTATCGCGCGTTCTCCCCCACCCTGGCGGACCTGGCGCTGCGCGTTCCCACCGAGCGACATCTCGACAGCGAACAGCGTCCCCGCAAGCTGGACGGCGCTTTCTGCTCCAGCGTGTTGCCCGGACTGACGCCGTGGGTGCTCACGAGCTATGCCGGCAAGATCAATGACGTCTCCACGCTGGCCCACGAATTGGGACATGCGGTCCACGCGCTGATGGCGGCGGAGCATTCCACCTTCACCTTCCACTCCGCGCTGCCGATGGCGGAGACTGCCTCGGTCTTCGGCGAGATCCTCCTCACCGACAAGCTGCTGCGCGAGGAGACCGATCCCGCCGTGCGTCGCACGCTGCTCAACAATTTCCTCGCGGATGCCTACGTCACCGTGATGCGACAGGCCTACTTCGTGTTCTTTGAAAATCAGGCGCACGCGATGATCAAAGAAGGGGCCACCGCCGAGGCCCTGCAGGCGGCCTATCTCAACAACCTGCGTGAGCAATTCGGCGACGCCGTCGAAGTCAGCGACGAGTTCCGCTTTGAATGGCTCAGCATCCCGCACATCTACCACACCCCCTTCTACTGCTACGCCTATTCCTTCGGCCAGCTGCTGGTGCTCGCGCTCTATCGCAAGTACAAGGCCATCGGGCGCGAAGCCTTCGAACCGCAATATCTGCGCATCCTGGCCTACGGCGGCTCTGCCAGCCCGGCGCACATCATCAGCGAGGCAGGCTTCGACATGGCCTCCGAGGAATTCTGGCAGGGCGGTTTCGATCTGCTGGCGGAAATGCTCGACGAGCTCGAACGCCTGGCATAGAAGATCGCCCGCATCCCACAAAGGAGTTTACATGTTTCTGCGGCACACCACCGCAAACGCAAATGTGAGTTGTGAGCTGTGAGTCGTAATCGAAGGCTGCGACGACTCTCTTCTCACGACTCACCGATCTCTATTTTCAGAGGAGGAGCGATGACTGCTGAAAAGGAAAAATTACAGGCCGAACGACAGCGCTGGCGCGAGGCCACCTACCAGAAAGTGCTCAAACGCTTTCCCGAACGCCGCCCCCAGTTCACGACCCCCTCGGGGATTCCGGTCGAGCCGGTGTTGACGCCCCTTGACGTGTCCGAGGATTATCTCGCCGCCTTGGGTTTCCCCGGCGAATATCCCTTCACCCGGGGCATCCAGCCGACCATGTACCGGGGGCGCTTCTGGACCATGCGCCAATACGCCGGTTTCGCCACCGCCGAGGAATCTAACGCGCGCTACCGCTATCTGCTGGAACAGGGACAGACCGGGCTTTCCGTGGCCTTCGACCTCCCCACGCAGCTGGGCTATGACGCCGATGATGACATGGCCCTGGGCGAGGTCGGCAAAGTCGGCGTCTCCATCAGCTGCCTGGAGGACATGCGCACGCTGTTCCGCGAGATTCCCCTGGAAAAAGTGAGCACCTCCATGACCATCAACGCGCCGGCGGCCGTGTTGTGGGCCATGTACATCGCCGTCGCTAAAGAGCAGGGAGCGGACATCCGCCAGCTCGACGGCACCATTCAGAACGACATCCTCAAGGAATATGTCGCGCGCGGCACGTACATTTTCCCGCCGCGCCCCTCGATGCGCCTGATCACCGACACGTTTCGCTTCGGCGCCGCCGAGGTTCCCAAGTGGAATCCCATCAGCATCAGCGGCTATCACATCCGTGAGGCGGGCAGCACGGCGGTGCAGGAGATCGCCTTCACGCTGGCGGATGGCATCGCCTACGTGCAGGCGGCGCTGGAGGCCGGACTCGCCGTGGATGCTTTCGCCCCGCGGCTCTCATTCTTCTTCAACGCGCACAACAACTTCCTGGAGGAAATCGCCAAGTTCCGCGCCGCCCGGCGGCTGTGGGCGCACATCATGCGCGAGCGCTTCGGCGCGCAGGATCCCAAGTCGTGGATGCTGCGTTTCCACACCCAGACCGCCGGCTCCACACTCACCGCGCAACAGCCGATGAACAACGTCGTGCGGGTGACGCTCCAGGCGTTGGCCGCTGTCCTGGGAGGCACCCAGTCGCTGCACACCAACTCCATGGACGAGGCGCTCTGGCTGCCGACGGAGGAAAGTGTCCGCGTGGCGCTGCGCACGCAGCAAATCATCGCTTATGAATCCGGCGTCGCCGACGCGGTTGACCCACTCGCCGGCGCCTACCAGGTCGAGTACCTCACCGACGAGATCGAGAAGCGCGCGATGGCCTACATCCAGACCATTGACGAGCTGGGCGGCGCGACCGCAGCCATCGAGCAGGGATACCTGCAGGCCGAAATCGCCGATGCCGCCTATCACGCGCAACAGGCGGTGGAAAAGGGCGAACAAGTCATCGTCGGCGTCAACAAGTTCCAGATCGAAGAGGAGCGGCTGGAGCTGACGCAGCTCCGCGTTGATCCGGCAGTCGAGGCCCAACAGCGCGTGCATCTCGCCAAAGTGCGCGCCGAACGCGACAGCGCCCGCGCCTCCGCCGTGCTCGTGCGCCTCGAAGCCGCAGCGAAAACGCCTGACGCCCCTCTCATGCCGCTGTTCATCGAAGCAGTGGAGGCCGATTGCACCCTCGGTGAAATCTGCGGCGTGCTGCGTCGCGTCTGGGGGGAATATCAGCCCAAAGTGGTGTTGTAGCTCGGGGAATCGGTCACGCAGCGTGAGAGGAATCTCTC
>JAGPHL010000263.1 GCA_018055515.1 Anaerolineae bacterium | reverse complement strand
ATATCCTCATGGGCGTTATCTCCTATATTTGATTCCCCACCAACCTGCTGAGGAGGTGCTACCGACACATTTGATCTTCTGAAGCTGCTTTTGTGCGAATGCCGGAGTCGCTTGAGCCAGGGGATCCCTGTGAGCCCCACAATGTTCAATCATCTTAAAGGAGAAACATGAGTGAGATTTTGACCGATCAGCAGATGAGTATCGAGGCGCTTGAAAATTTGTTCAGAGCTGCATTTCTGCAAGTGGAGCGTGACAAGGACGGGGATCTCCTGGTGCGCGATGAGTCCGGCGTCAAGACCATCGTCAAGCTTGATCCTGACAAGAAGCTGGCTTCTTTCTTTGCCATCTGGGGATTGACGAACAACTTCAACGAGGCTGCCAAGCTGAAGTTCGTGAACGACCTGAACAACGACCTGATCATGGTCCGCTTTTCACTGCCCCGCGCCGATATCCTCTGGTGCGATTACCAGTTCCTGTATGAGGGTGGGGTGGTGCCATTCCAAGTCGTCATCACCTACCGGCGCTTTGTCAGCGTGTGCCGCAGCGCCGTGCAGAAGGCGCCTGCCGGCCTGATCAGCTAGCCGGCCCACAAGGGTGGGGATACACAACGTCGTTCGGGGGTGGCCTGCGCCACCCCCGAACGCTTTCTTAGCCGCGCGTGGGCGCGTGGCCGCTCTGGCTCATTCGGCGTATTTCAGCGTGAGCCGATGTTGACGCATGCGGAAATGCTGCATCCTCTGGAAGACTTTGGCCGCGTGGCTTTCGGCCACATCCACGAAAGTATGGCGCTCTTGAATGTCAATGGCGCCGATTGCGCGGCCGGGGATGTCCGCCTCGCCGGCAATCGCGCCGACAATATCGCGGGGCTGAATTCCCTGGGCCTTGCCGGCGTTAACGACAAAGCGCACCATGCCCTTCTCGCGCCCGCGCCGCCGGGAGGAATCGGGAGCCGGCGTCTTTGAGGGGCGTCCTTCCCGCATCGGCGCGCCCCGCGACTGTGAGGGCAGGTGGAGCGGAATCTCGTGGACGGTCTCGATGGGACGCTGCTGTTCCTGTGCCCGCACCAGCTGGACGGCGGCAGCAGCGATTTCCTCCGGCGTGTGCCCGAGCGCGCACAAACGGCGCACCGTCTCCCGCGCGGCGTCGTCTCCCTGCGCCAGCGCCGTCTCGATCTGCTGCACGAAGAGCGTTTCGCGGTGAGCGAGGACCTCTTCGACGGTGGGCAATTGGGCGCGGCGGATGGGTTGCAGGGTGTACGCCTCGATGCGCCGCAGTCCCGGCTTCTCACGGGGCGTGAGCAGGCTGATGGCAATCCCGGTCCGCCCGGCGCGCCCCGTCCGCCCAATGCGGTGGACGTAGGCTTCGGCGTCGAAGGGCAGATCGAAATTGATGACGTGCGAGATGCCTTCGATGTCCAGGCCGCGCGCTGCCACATCGGTCGCCACGAGGAAAGTGAGCCGTCCCTGACGGAAGCGGTTGAGCACCGCCTCGCGTGCCGCCTGCGTGAGATCGCCGTGCAGCGCCTCGGCTTGCACGCCGCGCGCTGCGAGGGCGTCGGCGACTTCAGCGGCACGCACCTTCGTGCGGGTAAAGATCAGCGCGCCGGTGACGGGTTCCAGCTCCAGCAGCCGCATCAACGCGGCGAGTTTGTCTTCCTCGTACACCAGATAATACCGTTGTTCGGTCTCCGCCACGGTGAGGCGCTCGGGATTGACGACGATCGTTTCCGGCGCGCGCATGTAACGCTCGGCGAGCTGCCGCACTGGATCCGGCAGGGTGGCGGAAAACAGCGCTGTCTGGCGTTCGACCGGCGTCTCCTGCAGGATCGCCTCGATGTCCTCGATGAACCCCATGCTCAGCATCTCGTCCGCTTCGTCGAGCACCAGGTAGCGCACCGCGCTGAGGTCCAGCACCCCCCGGTGGATCAGATCGAGCATCCGTCCCGGCGTGCCCACGACCACATTCACGCCGCGTTCCAGCCGGCTGATCTGCCGATCGTAGGATTGACCGCCGTAGATAGCGAGCACGCGCACCCCCCGCAGGCGTCCATAGTCGTAGATGGCTTTGGAGACCTGCAACGCCAGCTCGCGGGTGGGGGTGAGGATCAATCCCTGGACGCCGTGCGCGTCGGCCTCGAGCCGGTGCAGCAGCGGCAGCGCAAAGGCGGCCGTCTTGCCGGTGCCGGTCTGCGCCTGCCCCAAAACATCGCGCCCGGCGAGCAGCGCGGGAATCGCCCGCTCCTGGATGGGAGTGGGAACTTCGTAGCCCAGGTCGGTCACTGCTTGCAACACCTGGGGGTGCAAATCGAACATCTCAAAATCGTTACTCATGGTGTCCTTTTGAATCCTTGCGCATTTCACAAAAAGAGACCCCACCAGGATTGGCAGGGCCTCACTTTACGACTGTTTGTTTGTCTCCTTAAAGTGGCGCTCCAGCGCACCGGGCGGGATTATACCACGGACGGCTGAAGTCGCAACTGGCGGGGTGACTTCAGCCGCCGGCGCACCATGGCAGGTGATCGAGGTCGGCGTTGCCGCCGGAGAGGATGATCCCCACCCGCCGCTCGCGGAACAGCGCCGGGTGCTCGAACAGCGCAGCGACGGGCACCGCCGCCGAAGGCTCGATGACGAGCTTCATCCGCTCCCAGATCAGGCGCATCGCGGCGATGATGCCCGCTTCGCTCACGGTGACGATCTCGCTCACATGCTGGCGGATGAGGGGGAAGGTGAGGTCGCCGAGGAATGTGCGCAAGCCATCGGCGACGGTCGGCGCGTTGGTCGGCGGATAGAGGACGCCATCGTGGAAGGAGCGCGCGGCGTCGTCCACCGCTTCCGGCTCGGCGGCGATGACGCGGACTTGCGGGGCGCGTCCCGCCGCGGCCAGCGCCGTCCCGGCGAGCAAGCCTCCTCCGCCAACGGGCGTCATCACGACGTCGAGGGTGGGGACTTCTTCCAGCAGCTCCAGGGCCGCCGTCCCCTGCCCGGCGATGACGTGAAAGTTGTTGGAGGGGTGGATGAAGACGGCGCCGGTCTCCCCGAGCACCGCCTCGAGGCGCTGTTCCCGATCCAATGCCCGGGTCCCGGCCCAGACGATGCGCGCGCCGTAGTCGCGGACTGCCGCGACTTTCACCGCCGGGGCGTCTTCGGGCATGACCACGATGGCGGGAATGCCGCGCAATCCTGCCGCGTAGGCGACGGCCTGCGCGTGATTGCCGGAGGAATGTGTGGCGACCCCCTGTGCGGCCTCCGTCTCCGTAAGGGCCAGGATCGCGTTACACGCTCCCCGCGCTTTGAAGGCCCCGACGCGCTGGAAGTTCTCCGCTTTGAAGAAAATCTCCGCGCCGGTCATGGCATTCAGCGTGCGGGAGGTCAGCACCGGCGTGC
>JAGPHL010000262.1 GCA_018055515.1 Anaerolineae bacterium | reverse complement strand
GGTATCCTCGGCGGGAGCGGTCATCACTCTGTGCGTGGGCGGCGCCTACGTCTGGAATGTGGCGGATCTGCCGCCTGCTACGGGGGGAAGGATCACCCTAACGGGGACGATCGCGCCGGAGTTCCGGGGGACGCTGGTGAACACGGCGACCATCGCCGCCAAAACCCCCGATCGCGATCCGGGCGACAACACCGCCGTGCTTTCGACTTTCGTCTCCATCGCGGATGTGACGATCGCCAAAACCGGCCCGACGGCGGTGCTGGCCGGCGAGCGCCTCACCTACACGCTGGCCTTCACCAACACCGATAACGCTACGGCGACCGGCGTCGTCATCACCGATACGCTGCCGCCAGAGCTCTTGGAGGTGAACGTGACCTCCTCGCTGCCGGGGGTGACGGCGCGACCGGGGGCGTCCTTTGTCTGGGACGTGCCAGATCTGGCGCCCGGCGCGGGCGGGACGCTCACCATCGCCGGTCGAGTATCCCCTCTCTACCGGGGCACGCTTTTCAATCAGGCGCGGATCGCTGCCGCGTCGCCTGAGGCCACGACCACGAATAACACCTCGGCGCGCGTCGAGACCTTCGTCTCCAGGCCCGATGTGACGATCACCAAAATTGGCCCGGCGCAGGTAAGTCCGGGCGACGTGATGACCTATACACTGGTGTACACCAACGCCGATAACGGCCTGGCGACGGGGGTGGTGATCACCGATGTGCTGCCCGCGGCGTTGATGACGCCGACGGTGACACATGCCGGCGCGACGATCATGCCGCGCTCTGGCACCTCCTTTGTGTGGGACGTGGCGGACCTCGCGCCGGGCGTGGGCAACGTGATCACCCTCACGGCTCGCGTGCGGGCCGACGCTTCCGCTGACCTGGTCAACACGGCGTGGATTGCGGCTGCCAATGAGCTCAACACGGCGAACAACGGCAGCGCGCCGGTCGTGACACAGCTCCTTCTGCCGGACGTGCTGATTCAGAAGCGCGGTCCGGCCACGGCGGCGTCGGGGGACGTCATCACCTATCGGTTGACTTTTACCAACGTCGGGACTTCTCTGGCGCGGGGCGTGGTGATCACTGATGTGCTGCCCGCACCGTTGCAGGGGGCGAGTTTCACCGCTTCGGGTGTAGCGGTCACGCCGCGGGAGGGGACGACGTTTGTGTGGGACGTGGCGGACCTCGCGCAGGACGTGGGCGGCGTCCTGACGATCACAGCGACGGTGGACGCCGCTTACGCGGGCGCGCTCACCAACACCGCGAGCATCGCCACCTCAAACTTCGAGAGCGATGCGGATCACAACAGCGCCCAGCTCGTCACGCAGATCACCCGCTCGTACCGGGTCTATCTGCCGTTGGTGGTGCGTCAGTCCCCTTGAGCGCGGCCGTTCTATCTGATTTGAGCCGCGAGTCCGGGGTCAGGCGTGAGGGGATGCCTGACCCCGGATTTTTGATGCTCCGCTCAGAACTGCGTCAGGCTGCCGTCCCGCCGCGCGAGACGCACCGCCTGACGGAAGGCGACCATGCTCAGCGGGAGCAGGACCGCTGCAAAGCCTGCCAGGATGGCGGTCTCGCGCCACAAATCGGCCAGCGACGCGCCGTTCAGCAGTGCGCGGCGCATGGCCTCGAGCGCGTGCGTGAGGGGGAAGAACTGCGCCGCCAGGCGTAACCAGCCCGGCAGCACGCTGATGGGGTAGTACACCCCGCCTAACAACGTGGACAGGCTGGAAAACATGAAGGAGACCGGGTCCCCACGTTTGAGGACCATGATGAACGAGGCGGAAAGGATGCCGATGCCGCTCATCGCCAGCACCGTCATCCCCAAAATGACCAGCGCCGAGAGCACATTGGCCTGTTGCAGGTTGGCGCCGAAGAGCAACACCCCCATCGTCAGGTAAATGACGACCCGCAAGGTCGTGAACAGAAATTCCCACAGGCTGGAGGAGAGCAGGATCGTGGGAAGGCGCGTCGGCGTCATCAGCAGCGCCTCCAGCGTGCCGGAGACCTGCCCTGAACGGATGACGCTGGAGAAAGTGTTGAGCGCTACGCTCTGATAGCCGGTGAAGGCCATGCCGATCAGCACGAAGGAAAAGTAATTCCCCCCGTATTGCTCCAGAAAGCTGGAGGCTCCCGGCGTGAGCAACTGCGAGATGAAGTAGAAGGACGTCGTGGAGAACAGAATCCCCAGCAGCTGCAGCACAAAGCCGAAGCGGTAGCTGGTCTCCATCAGAAAGTCGCGCCGCAGGAACAGGAGCGGCTTGTTGAACCTGGCCCGCAGACGTCGCCAGGGCGTGCCGACGCGAGGCGGTGCTGCCGGGGGAGTCGGGGGCGGCGACGCGGGGAGGGGCAGCGCCGGAGCGGCGTCCGTCTCCGGTGCCGGCGGAGGGGGAGCCGGCGCGCTATCCAGCTCGGCGACGAGGTCTTCCCACGAGGGCGGCGTGAACGTGATGTGCTCAACGGCGCCGCCGTGTTGCTCGATGGCTTCCAGGAGCGGGGACAGCGGCGCTTTGTTCCCCTGCGGCAGGGACAACGTCACGACCGCGACCCCCGGCGCGGCGCTCTCCTCCATCTTCATCTCGACGGTTTCCGCCTCCGCAAGCTCCGTCAGCCAGAGCGGATCGAAGCCCCGTACTTCAAGGCGGCAGCGCTCCTGGGGGCGGAGCAACCCGCGCAGCTGTGCGGGCGACGCCGCCATGTGCAGCTCCCCTTTGACCATCACCGCGGCGCTGTCGCAGAGCTCGATGGCTTCGTGCAGATCATGGGTCACCAAAAAGACCGTGCGCTGTTCCTCGCGGGCCTGCCGCTGCACGACTTGTCGGAAGCGGGCGGCGGCGAGCGGATCGAGGCTGCGGGTAGGTTCGTCGAGGAAGAGCAGGGTGGGGCGATGCAGCAGGCTGCAGGCCAGGGCCAGGCTGTGTTTCATGCCGGTGGAGTAGGCATCGAAGCGCCGGTCGAGATAGCGTCCGAGATCCAGCAATTCGGCCAGTTCGGCGATGCGTGCCTCGCTTTCGGCGGGCGTGATCCCGTGCAAGCCGGCGTAGAAGCGAAGATTCTCCCGCCCCGTCAGGCGCCAGTAGAAATGCCGTTCGTTCCCCGTCATCAGCCCGACGGTGCGCTTGATGGCGTTCTCCTGGGTGAGGGGGATGCCGTGAAGGTACGCCGTCCCCGAGGTCGGCAGGATCAGCGTGCACAGCGTTTTGACCAGCGTGGTCTTGCCAGCGCCGTTGGGACCCACCAGGCCGAAAATCTGGCCGGGCGCGATGCGGAGGTTGACCCGGTTGACTGCCAGCGTGCCTTCCTCCGTGGCGCTGCCGTGGAGGAGGCGCCCGAAGCGCGGCGGCGGGGCAAACCATTTGGTGAGCTCATGCGTTTCAATGGCCGGTGGCGTCACGACGTCATTCCTTCGTTCG
>JAGPHL010000261.1 GCA_018055515.1 Anaerolineae bacterium | reverse complement strand
CAATTTGGGTTATAATAGGCGGTCATGGCATTGTTGACGGCATCTAACCTGAGCAAATTCTTCGGGGCCGAGCAGATTCTCGCCGACGTGAGCTTTGAAGTTCACCCCGGCGATCGCATCGCCCTCGTTGGCCTCAACGGCTGCGGCAAGAGCACCCTGCTGGAGATCGTCGCCGGGCGCCTGGAGCCGGACGCCGGCTCGGTGCATCGCGCGCGTCACCTGCGGCTGGGGTATCTGCCGCAGCACCCCGATTTTGACGGCGCCGGCACGCTTTGGGAGGCGCTGGAGACCGTTTTCGAGGGGCTGCTGGAGCAGGCTCAGGAATTGCGCGCGCTGGAACAGCGCATGGCGAGCGGGGACGAGACGGCCCTGGAGCGTTACGGCGCGGTGCTGGAGGCCTTTGATGCCGCAGGCGGCTTCACTTACGAGGCGCGCATCGGGCAGGTGCTCGGCGGATTGGGATTTGCCCGCGAGGAATTTGAGACTCCCATCGCGCATCTCAGCGGCGGGGAGAAGACCCGGGCGCTGCTGGCGCGGCTCTTGCTGGAGGAGCCGGATTTCCTGCTGCTCGACGAACCGACCAACCATCTCGACATCGAGGGCATCGAATGGCTGGAAGAGCAGCTCCGCACCTGGAAGGGAGCCCTCATCATCGTGGCGCACGACCGCGAGTTCCTGGACGCCGTAGCGACGCGCGTGTGGGAGCTCGCTTTCACCCGGCTGGAGACCTATCGCGGCAACTACACCGCCTACACGGAACAACGCGCGGCGCGCCGTCAGCAACAGCAGGCCGCCTACGAAGCGCAGCAGGAACACATCGCCAGAACTGAGGAATACATCCACCGCTACATGGCGGGACAGCGCAGCACGCAGGCGAAGGGCCGGCTCAGGCGTCTGGAGCGTGAGGAGCGCTACGAGCGGCCTCAGGAAGCGCAGCGCATCCGGCTGGATCTGCACACGAGCCTGCGCAGCGGAAATCTGGTTCTGGGGTTGTACGACCTGCAAGCGGGCTACGAGCCGGGCGCGCCGTTGGTCACCGTCGCGGAGGCGGAGATCCATCGCGGGGAGCGCGTGGCGTTGGTCGGCCCGAATGGCTCCGGTAAGACGACGTTGCTGCGGACCATCCTGCAGACCTTGCCGCCGCTTGAGGGACGGGTGCGCATCGGCGCGGCCGTGCGCATGGGGTATTTCGCGCAAGTGCAGGCGGATCTGGATCCCCGGCTCACGATATTGGAGACGTTGGGCGAGGCGGGGATGGACCTGCTCAGCGAGGGGCGCGCGTTCCTGGCGCGTTACGGCTTCCGCGGCGACGAGGTTTTCAAGGAGATCGGCGTCCTCTCCGGCGGGGAGCGCGCTCGCGTGGCGCTGGCGTTGCTCGCCCTGCAGCGGGCCAATTTCTTGCTGCTCGATGAGCCCACCAATCACCTGGATTTGCCCTCGCAGGAGACGCTCCAGGAGGTGATCGCGCACTTCCCCGGCACGGTGTTGCTCGTGAGCCACGACCGTTATCTGATTCGGCAGCTGGCGACGCACGTGTGGGCCATCGCCGATGGGGCGGTGCACATTTTCGAGGGCTATCAGGCTTACGCGGACTGGCATCAGCAGCGGCGGGAAGGCGCGCCGGCGGCGCGGCAACTCGAAGAGCGTGCGCGCGCTGAACGGGAAGCGGCCCGTCAGGCCCAGCGGGAACAGCAGCGGGCTCAGGCGCGGCAGCAACAACGCCTCGAGGCGCTCGAGGCCGTCATTCATGAGCGCGAGCTGCACCTGCGCCAGCTCACCCATGCGCTGGAGGTCGCGGGACGCGCGCAGGACGTCACTCGCGTGGCCAAACTCGGCGCCGAGTACCGTCAGGTCGAGGCGGAGCTGAACACCCTGCTGGAAGAGTGGGTGGTGGTCGCCGGGGCGGTCGCGGAGTAGGGGCATAGATCGGAGTCAGGGGGCGAGATCATGACCGAAACACCGTTGCCAGAGCAAGTATTTTCTCCTTCCCGTGCGCCGGTGGGGGGCGGATGTCAGCGCGCTTACCGCATTGGATTGACGGGTAACATCGCCACGGGGAAGTCGAACGTGGGGCACTTGCTCCATGGACTGGGCGCAGCCTACATTGATGCGGACAAGGTCGCCCACGAGGTGATGGCCCCGGGTCAGGCGGCCTATCAGGCCGTCGTGGCGCACTTCGGCGCGCGCGTCCTCGCGCCCGATGGTACCATTGACCGCCGGGCGCTTGGCGCGATCGTGTTCAGCGATCCGGAGGAACTGCGCGAGTTGGAGCGCTGCGTGCATCCCGCCGCCATCGCCGAAGTCGAGCGTCGCATTCAAGCCAGCACGGCGTGCGTGGTGGTTGTGGAGGCCATCAAGTTGCTGGAAAGCGGCATGGCGGAGACCTATGACGCCATCTGGGTGACTACCTGCCCCGAAGCAGAGCAAGTGCGGCGGCTCCAGGAGAGCCGGGGGCTCGACCGTGCTGAGGCGTTGCGTCGCATTCATGCTCAGCCGCCGCAAGCGGAGAAACTCGCCCGCGCCGACGTGATCATTGATACGGGCGGGACCAAAGCCGAAACCCGCGCGCAGGTCCATGCGGCGTGGGCCAGGATCCCCTGTCACGCCGCACGTCAACCGTGAGGGTGTTCCCCAGATAAACAAAAAGCCGCAGGGGTTTCCTGCGGCCTGTGGCAATCCCGCTACGCGGCTCAGTCCTTGCTGGCGCGGAATTCGCCGATGGCGTTGCCGTCGGCGTCCCATAGCGTCAGTGTGTCGCCCTCGATCTGGAAGGTGGCTGCCGTGCGCAGCGCGGTGAGATAGGCGATTTCCTGATCCATGAGCCCTTCTGGATCCATGCAGTACATCATCGTGCTGAAGGCTTCACCCAGGGTGATTTGCTCGTCCTCCACCGTATAGGAGCTGCCGTAAGTGTTGCAGCCGGCGTTTCCGCTGACTGCGCCATCCTCGAAGTGCAGCGTCACGACGCTTTCGGGGATAAGGTCCGCGCCGTTCAGGCGCACCAATGTCCAGCTCGTGCGGTTCAAATCCCCCGCCGAGGCTTTGGCGACGGCGCATCCCGACAGCAACATCAGCACTGCGACAGCGATTAACAGGTTTCTCATTTTGTTGGCCTCCTTGGGCTTTAGACTTTGTGTGACCCGGATTACAGACGCGGGCCTCGATGTTTTTGTTCCCTGTAGGGACCAGGCCTTTATGGGTACAATTTCCTCTGCGTGCTTCGCGCCGTTGCGGTCAAGATTCAGAGCAGGGTGCACGTCCTGTAAAGCAAATCCGGCGGGAAATAAAGGGGCTTTCGAAGCAGGTGAGGTCAGTTTGGGGGCATAGAGCGGGAAAAGTGGGGTTGATGCGGCGCAGCGTGGTGTAGGAGGGCCGTCAAACGTAGCAGGTAGGGGCGACGGCGGTCTGGCG
>JAGPHL010000260.1 GCA_018055515.1 Anaerolineae bacterium | reverse complement strand
TTGATCGGGGCCTTGTCTGTATGAGATTTTCCTTCGAAGATAGAAATCAGTGAGCCGTGAGTAAAGAGCTGGCGCAGACTTCGCTCACGACTAACATTTTAATTTGCGGTGGTGTGCCACAGGAACATGTCAACTCCTCTGATCTTGACGCTCTCTCAGCGCCGGGGCGTGCGCAAACGCTCCTTCAACCGCGCCGCCAGCGCTTCTTCCTGAGATGGCGGCGGCGACGCCGGAGGCGGGCTTTCCACCGGCAGGGACGCGACGCTCCGCGATGCAGGACACGATTCTCTCCAACCGTTCTTACGCCAACGCTTCCCCCACCGCCGCACCTCGTCCCATGAAATCCCCAGGCGCCGCGCGGCAATGTCGAGGGGCCAGAGCCACGCCACGGCGGTGACCAACCAGGGAGCCAGCGGCGCTCCTGCCTGACGTCCGCGCAGGGTCGGCGCAAACGCCTGTTCCGGCGCCGTGAGAGGCTGCGCCTGTCCCCGGGCGATCAAGCGCGCGGTCGCGGCGACGGCATCGCCCGGCACGAATTCGGCTGCATAGGGCGGCATCCATCCCGCGGTGGCCTGCAATGCGCCGGTGACATGGAAAAGCCACGGGGCAATGTCGTCCCCCAAAGGCAGGGTGGTCTCATAACGGCCCGGCGCCGTCTGGCGCAACGCCGTCGGCGGGACAGACGCCCCGGCTTCCAGCTGCGACGCCTGCAGCGCGAGATCCAGACCATCCACATAGCGGCCCGTCGTCGGATCCAACACATCGAGGGTGACGCGCGCCTGCCCATTCTCCGCGGCGACGTTCAGCGTCACCCCCTCCTCCGCGGGCACGGGCAACACCCACCGCACCACGTCACCCCAGAAGCGCGCGAAGTCCTCCCAGCCCAGCCACTCCACGGCCCAGCGACCTGTCGCATCAGAGGTCCAGGCCACGGCGCGCCCCAAGCCGTATTGCCACGCTGCCAGCAGCGGATCCCCGGTCACGGCGCCCCACAACGGCACGTCCGCGCCGGGTTTGGGAGTCGTCGCCACATATCCCGCCAGAGCTGGCAACGCCGTGAAGCTCTCCAGCGGCTCCCAGGCCGTCCCGGCGATAGGGAAGAAGGGCTGCTCGACGAGGTAGGAGCGTCGCGCGTGAGCCAGTTCCTCCGTGA
This sequence comes from Anaerolineae bacterium, assembly GCA_018055515.1. GTDB lineage: Bacteria > Chloroflexota > Anaerolineae > B4-G1 > SLSP01 > JAAZNO01. The sequence continues at coordinate 2,274 of JAGPHL010000260.1, read as the reverse complement.
AAATCACCGGCAGGTCCGCAGCGCGCTCCGTGAGATAGAAGCGCCCCTCGCCCTGACGCGCCACCTCCTGCAGAAAGGGGACATCGCCGCCAGCGCCGATCGCGATCACGCTCACCGTCGCCCCTTGAGCGCGCAAAGCGGCCACCTGCGCCAGCGCGCCCGCCTGTTGTTCAGCGTCACTGCCATCCGCCACCAACAGCACGAGCCGCTGTTGTTCCGACAGCGGCTCGAAACTCTCCGCAAGCAGCTGCCGGGCATAGGCCAGGCCGTCGCGCACGTAAATGCCGCCGCCGCCCGCCTGCAACTGCGACAAACGCCCGATCAACAGCTGCCGCTCGCTCCCCGACACCGGACCCAGAGTGTCCGCCGGCCGATCGTCGTAGGCCACCACCGCGAGCGCGTCGTTGTCATTCAGCGCCTCCGACACACGCGCGGCTGCTTCCGCCGCAAGCCGGATTTTGGGAGTCCCCCCTTCCGCGTCCGGCGCTGCCATGCTGCCCGATTTGTCAATCACGACGACCATCGCCAGGGGCGGAAACCGGCGTGGATCCTGCACCTGCGTGGAGACGGGCAACGCCGCCTCCAGAGCGGTGGCAGACCATCCACCCACCCCGTAGCTTTCCGGTCCGCCGAGCGTCACCAGGCCCCCGCCCAGATCGCGGACATAAGCTCGCAGTGCTGAGCCGGCCTGTAACGGCAAAGCGCGGGCCGGCGTGTTGACCAGGACCACCGCGGCATAGTCGCTCAAGGCCGGGGCAGTGAACGGCAGCGCCTCCGGCTGCAGCTCCACCACCTCCAGCCCGGTAGCGCGCAACGCCGCCGCCAAAGCCTGCCGTTCCTCCACCGCCCCCACAACGAGCACGCGAGGCGCCCCTTCCACGCGCAGCCAACCGCCGCCACAGTTGTTTTCCACGAAAGAGTCCGCCTCCGCCGCCACGCAAAAACGCACGGGCACCCAGCCCCCTTCCGGCGCGTTGAAGGTAAACAAATACCTGCCCTGCCCACGGGAGACCTCCCACACGGCGTCTCCTTCTTGCGCACCTGCCGCCCAGGTGAGGCGAACGGGCTGAGCAACCGTCGCCCCCAGCGTCACAGCGACCGCTACCATGTCCCCCGGATAGGCCCGCGCGGGCAGGCGCGTCGCTTCGATCCACACTTCCGCCGACGCCGCCGGCGTCACGGCGGCCACCAGCGTCTCCAGGCCCCGTTCACGCGCCTGAAGGAGGGCAGTCGCCCCATCGCCGCGCGTCTCCAGCCCATCGGTGATGAGCACCAACCGCCCCGGCGCTCCCTCAGGGACGAGGCTCGCGCCCAACCGTACCGCCGCGGCAATGTCGGTGGCATCCGGTTGAGGCGCCAGGCGCAGATCGGCGGCGAAAGGCCCCTCGGACAACGGCTGTGCGACCCGCGCTTCCCCGCCAAAAACGACCACCGCCGCGCGGTCCTGCGCGCCTTTGGCTTCCCAGGCAGCGGTCAATAGCGCCTCAATCTCCCTCTCCTCCGCCGCGACGCTCGCCGACCGATCCACGACGAACACCGTCGCCAGGTTGCGCGTCGCCTGGGGCAGGCGCACGTCCGCGAGGGCCAGGATCAACGCCCCCACCAGGATCAGCCGCAACGTCACAGGGCGCCAGTCATAGCGCAACGCGGAGAGGGCCGCGCGCGCCCCATGCCAGGCAGCCACGCGCCCCCACCAGAGCGCCCCCTCGAGGAGCAACAACGCGAGGGCCGCCGCAGCGACCCAGCGGCTGAAGTCGCGCCAACCGGTCATGCCGGGTGCAGCGCTCAAAGGCGTCTGCCCCTCGATCATTAGCGGATGGGGATGCAGATCGCTTTCCGCCGCATCGAGCAACGACAGCGCCACATAGTGCGTCGCCAGCCCGCTCGCCGTCTCCAATTCCAGGCGATACAGCCCTACGCGCTGCGGAAGGGACGCTGTCGCGTCCAGCAAATCCACGCGCTCCCCCGTCGGCGTGACCAGCACAGCCGCCGTCGCCGCGAGAGGGAGCGCTGGCGTCCAGGGCAGTCCTGCCGGCAGGGAGGTAATCGGCGCCTGTGACATCTGCGGCAGCAGCCAGCCCATCAGATTGTTGGTGAGGATGGGGAAAGCCACCCGCAGCGGCAGATCGGAGTCCTGCAGGGCAAATGCCTGGCAGACAAGCCGCTGCCCTGGCCGATTCAGCACCCAAAGCAAGGGGCCTTCCGCCGTTTCCAGCAAGGTCACGGCGTCGGCGGGCGCGGCATAGCGGGTGGCGCGGGCGATGTGCACGTCAT
>JAGPHL010000259.1 GCA_018055515.1 Anaerolineae bacterium | reverse complement strand
TCTCCTTCGCCAATCTCGAAGAGCTGGAGATCGGACAGCTCATCACCCGCCTCACCAACGACGTCACCCAGGTGCAGCAAGCAATCTACATGACGCTGCGGATGATGATCCGCGCCCCACTGCTGATGATCGGCAGTCTGATCATGGCGATCGTCACCAGTCCGCGGCTCACCTTCATCCCCCTGATGCTGATGCCGATAGAACTGCTCGTCATGAGCTGGTTCATCCACAAGGCGACGCCGCTCTACACCCGCGTGCAGGAGCGGCTCGACAAGCTCAACGGCGTGATGCAGGAGAATCTGGCCGGCGTCCGGGTGGTCAAGGCCTTCGTGCGGGAGACCCATGAGGAGCAGCGTTTCGGCAAGGCCAACGACGCGCTGGTCAATCAAAACCTCGTCGTGGCCCGGCTCAGCGCGGCGACGACGCCCTTCATGATGCTGACCATGAACCTGGGCGTGGTGGCCGTGTTGTGGTTCGGCGGCGTCGAGGTGACACAGGGCGGGATGCAGGTCGGGCAGATCATCGCCTTCGTCAACTATCTCAACACCACGCTGTTCTCGCTGATGATGGTGAGCATGTTGGTCATCGGCGCGGCGCGGGCGGGGGCGTCGGCGGCGCGCATCCAGGAGGTGCTGCTCAGCCAGCCGGCGGTTCAGGCTCCGCCGCAGCCGCGCCAGATCCCCGCGCCGCGGGGCCGCGTGACCTTCGAGAATGTCTGCTTCAGCTATGATGGCAACTGCGGCGACCCGGTGCTCAAAGACATCAGCTTCACCGCGGAGCCGGGGCAGACGGTGGCGCTGCTGGGAATGACCGGCGCGGGCAAGTCGAGCCTGGTGCAGCTCATTCCCCGCTTCTACGACGTGACTGCCGGCCGCGTGACCTTCGACGGCGTGGACGTCCGCGAGCTCGAGCCGGCGTCCCTGCGGCGCGCCATCGGCATCGCGCTGCAGGAGACCGTGCTCTTCAGCGGCACGATCCGCGACAACATCCGCTATGGCCGCCCCGACGCGAGTGACGCCGAAGTCATTGCCGCAGCCCAGGCCGCGCAGGCGCATGATTTTATCATGAGCTTCCCCGACGGCTACGATACCGAAGTGGGACAGCGCGGCGTCAACCTCTCCGGGGGACAAAAGCAGCGACTCGCCATCGCCCGGGCGCTCTTGATCAACCCGGCGGTGTTGATCCTCGACGACAGCACCAGCGCCGTGGATGTGGAGACGGAGGCGAAGATTCAAGCCGCGCTGGAGGAGCTGCTGCGGGACCGCACGAGTTTCGTCATCGCGCAGCGCATCAGCACCGTCCTCACCGCCGACAAGATTCTGGTGCTGGATGATGGGCGCATCGTCGCCGAGGGCTCGCACGACGAGCTGCTCGCCTCCAGCCCCATCTACCGCGACATCTACGACTCCCAGCTGGGGAACGGAGGCATGCTCAATGGCTAAATCCAACACGTCCTCAACCGCCGCCCCGCAGCCGCCGCCCCTCCAGTTTGGCCCTCACCGGGGCGGGCCGATGGGGATATCGCAAGAGAAACCCAAAGTCAAGGACGCGCTCGGCACGCTCAAGCGGCTGTGGCGCTATCTGGAACGGCAAAAGTGGACGCTTTCCGCCGCCGCCGTGTTGATCATCATCACCGCCGCGCTGGAATTGCTGGGGCCTTATCTCATGGGACGGGCGATAGATACCTACATCGCCCAACGCGACCTGAGGGGCCTCGCCCGCCTGGCAGGCATGATGATTGGCGTCTACGTGCTGGCCTCCGCCGGGACGTGGGCGCAAAACTATCTCATGGCGGGCGTCGCTCAATACGCCGTGCGCGATTTGCGGGAGGAGCTCTTTGCCAAACTGCAGACGCTCTCACTGCGCTTCTTCGATCAGCACCCTCACGGCGATTTGATGAGCCGCCTCACGAATGACGTGGAAAACATCAGCGCCACGCTGAGCAGCAGCGCGGCGCAGCTCTTCGCCAGCGCCTTCAACCTCGTCGGGGTGATCCTCATGATGTTCGTGGTCAACGTGCCGCTGGCGGTGATCACGCTGTTCATCATCCCGCTGACGGTGACGCTGACCCGGTTCATCACCCGGCGCACGCGCGAGGGCTACCGCGCGCAGCAAAAGCACCTGGGGACGCTCAACGGCATCATCGAGGAAACCATCTCCGGCGAGAAAACGGTGCAGGCCTTCGTGCGGGAAGAAGCGGCCATCGAGGCCTTCGCCGTCGCCAATCGCGAGCTGCGCGCAGCAGCGACGCGCGCCGAAACCCTCACCGGCTTCATGGGGCCGCTGATGAACCTGATCAACAACATCGGCCTGGCGCTGGTGGCGGGGACGGGCGGTTGGCTGGCGGTGGAGGGACTGGCGACCGTCGGGGTGATTGCCACCTTCATCAACTACGCCCGCAGCTTCGCGCGTCCGCTCAACCAGATTGCGCAGCTCTTCAACACCATCCAGTCGGCACTGGCGGGCGCGGAGCGCGTCTTCGAGCTCCTCGACGAACCCCCGGAAATGGTGGACGCGCCGGACGCCCTGCCGTTGGAACACATCCAGGGGCGGGTGAGCTTTGACGACGTGTGTTTCGGCTACGAGCCGGGCGTGCCGGTGCTGAAACACATCCACCTCTACGCCGAGCCGGGACAGTTGATCGCGCTGGTCGGGCCGACCGGCGCCGGCAAGACGACGATCATCAACCTGCTGACGCGCTTCTACGACGTGGACGGCGGCGCAATCCATATTGACGGCGTGGACATCCGTCACATCAAAATAGCGGATTTGCGGCGGAAGCTGGGGCTGGTGTTGCAGGATAACTTCCTCTTCGCCACGACGGTCATGGAAAACATCCGCTATGGGCGGCTGGACGCCACCGACGAGGAGGTGATCGCCGCGGCGCAGCTCGCCAACGCCGATAGCTTCATTCACCGGCTGCCGCAGGGCTATCAGACGGAGCTCGCGGAGCGCGGCAGCAACCTCAGCCAGGGACAACGGCAGCTGCTCGCCATCGCCCGCGCGGTGCTGGCCGATCCCGAAGTGCTGATCCTGGACGAGGCCACGAGCAACGTGGACACGCGCACGGAGAAGCACCTGCAGGCGGCGCTGTGGCGGCTGATGGCGGGGCGCACGAATTTCGTCATCGCGCACCGGCTGAGCACCATCCGCAATGCAGATTGCGTCATGGTCATCAAAGATGGCGAGATCATCGAGCGCGGCACGCACGAGAGCCTGCTGGCGAAACGAGGCTTCTACTACACCTTGTACATGAGCCAGTTCAAGAGACAGCGGATGGAGGTGGAGAGGGAAGGGGAGAGAGACCTGGTTGCTGAATGCTGAATGCTGGATGCTGGATGCTGGATGCTGGCTTGCCCCCTCACCCAGCACCCATTACCCCAGCAAGGCCAGGAGAGCAATTTGGGGATTGCCGAATAAAGGGAAGAAACAAGGGCGCCG
>JAGPHL010000258.1 GCA_018055515.1 Anaerolineae bacterium | reverse complement strand
TCACAAATGCGATATGTCGTTCAGCCGCGAGACGCCGTAATGGGCGGCGGCGGGGTCCTCGATCTCCACCACGCAGAGCGAGCAATTCTTCTGAGGCAGCTCCCAGAAGCGCTCATAGCTCCACCCCAGGGCCCGCAGCAGGATCAACCGATTGACCACGGCATGGCCTACCACGACCACGAGGGCCTGCGGGTGCGCGGCGACGATGTCCTGCACCGCCTGCAGCGCCCGCGTGCGCACCGCAGCCAACGTCTCCCCGCCGGGGATCACCGCCTGATGAGGACGGCTATTCCACAGCGTTAGCATCTTGAACCAGCGAGCGCGCACCTCCTGCGTGCGCAATCCCTGCCACGCGCCGTAGTTAATGTCGGTCAGGCCCTCGTGCAGGCGCACCTCCAATCCCAACGGTTGCGCGATCAGCTCTGCCGTCTGCCGTGCGCGCGTCAAAGGGCTGCTATAGACGGCCGCGGGGGTCCACTCGGCGAGAACCCGCTGCGCCGTCGCCGCGGCCTGTGCCAATCCCACCTCGTCCAGGGGGACGTCCACCTGGCCGCGAAACCAGGGGTCTTGCGGCGCATGGGTCTGCCCATGACGGATCAACACCAGGGACGTCAAGGCTTGAACCTCACAGGGGAGCTTTGCAGTTGGCGCAGTGATCGGCGTGCGGTTCGTTCAGGAAACCACAACGACCACAGACCAACGGTTGCGCTTCGGCCAGCGGCGCGCGGCAGGCCTTGCAATTACTCTCACCAAGGGCGTTGGGAGTGCCGCAATAGGGGCAAATCACCTGTTGCAACAGCGCCGCCGCCCCCACGCCCGCGCCTATCCCGCGGCAGTAAGCCTCGATGGCATTCCAGGCTTCCTCGCGGAGGCGCAGCCCGCGCACATTGCGCGCCACGTCATCAATTTCGGTGATAAGGGACCACGGATTCAGCAGCGCGCGCAAGCCGGTCCGCGCCAGATCCGCCGCCACGCCCAGCCACTGCTGCTCGGCCATCGAGACGACGATGCCGGTAGGAGAAGGCATGATATGCAAGGTCACCGCCGTCTGCGGGTCCCCGGGCTCCATGCGCCGCGCCTGAAGCTGCACGAACGTGCGTCCTTCCGGGCCACGCATCCATTGCGCGCGCGTCTCTCCCTGGTTAAATTGCACCACCAACGCCTGGGCCAGCTCCTCAGCGTCAATCTTGCCGTGATACGCGCGCTGCTCCATCTCTGCTTTCATGCATGTGCTCCTCGAAAATAGAACCCGTGCTCATGTGCCCACGTTCCCACGTTATTTTCGTCATCGGTGGTGTGCCGCAGGAACATGTGAACTCCTCGGAAATAGCGAAAAGGCGAGTCACCTGCGTTCACACGTTCACACCTAGACACGTGGTCACCTTCACACCTGGGCACGTTCGTGGACACGTTTCCACTTTCAGCGGGAACGCCGCGCCCGCAGCGGATTGATGCCGGCGATCAGCACCGAGAACGCCACCGCAATCACCAATCGTCCCACACCAGACACCCAGAAAACGGGGCGATACCCCCACACCTGGGCAATCCAACCGCCCACGGCCGCGCCGGCCGCCAACCCGATGCCTACTGCCGCCTGGTACACGGCCACAAACTGCGGACGTGATTCGGTCGGCGTCAGCTCCAACAGCAGGTTGAAAGAGGCCAGATTGTAGCCGGCCCACAGGAACCCCGCCAGCAGCTGCAGGGGAAAGGCCTGCCACGGTTGGGTGATGAGTCCCCACAGCGCCGGGACGATCGGGATTCCAAAGCCGGTCAGCCGCTGCACCCACACCGATCCCTTACGATCGCTCAGGGGCCCAAAGACGCGCTGCCCCGGCAACGAGGCCAGGGCGGAGGTCGCCGCCGTCAGCGCGATGACCGACGCCGACGCATGGGCCTCCTCGGCCAGGAAGATGTTGAAAAAGGGGCCGGAGATCTGCACGGTCAGGTTCCACAGCGCCGCGATGACGCAATAGGCCACAAAACGCCCCTGCCCCTGGAGCAGCTGCCGCAGCGGCACAGTGGCGACTTCACTCTGAGCCGCTGCCGGACGCGAGGGCTCTTCAATCTGCCCAAAAGCGTAGACCGAGCCCAATCCCGTCAGCAACGCCACCGTCAGCGCCAGCTGGTAGCCGCCGATTCCCGGATGGTGATCAATCAGCTGCCCCACGAGCAGCAATCCCACGAGGCCCCCCACGCCCATGAGGATGTTGCGGGTGCTGAAATAGCGCCCGCGCCATTGGGCGGGCACGATGTCACTGATCAGCGTGGTCCACGCGGGCAACATCAAATTGGCGATCAACGACCGCCCGACGATCAACGCAATGGACACAAACACCAGGGTTGGGCCAGGGGAAAGCCACAACGGCAGAAGGATGAGCAGCAGCAACAGCACCCGGCTCAGTAAGCCCGGCAGGACGACCAGCGGTTTGAGCCGCCGTGCTTTGGTCGCCATCCGGCCGCCGGGAATCATTGCCGCGGGCAACGCCAGGTTCATGAGCGAGCTGAGCAGGCCGATCTCCCCGCGCGTCGCGCCCAGCGCGGCGAGGTAGATGGATTGGTAAGCGCCGAAAATGGCCTCGCCGATATTCGCGAGCACCCCGTCCACCGCCAGCCAGCGCAAGGAACGCCGGGTACGCGGTCCCAGCTGCGCACTCCACCGTCCGCCGGCTAAGATCAACTTCGCCTGCCGCTGCCAGCGGAATAATTGAGATGTGATCTGCCCCAGGTGCGGCACGCCCGAGGGCCAATGGAACCGGGTTTTCATCCCAGTTGGACGAAATCTTCAGCCGGAAGCACGAACACGGTGGCGCGATGCTGGCCGGGTTCCGGTTCCTGAGTATGTTGCGTGAGGAGGGTAAATACCTGAGGCACCTGTTCGGCTTCCACGCCGATCAGCAATGTGACATTCCCCCGCCGTAGAAATCCGCCGGTGCTGGCGATGCGCGTCACACGGAATTGTTGCTCGATCAGCGCATCCGACACGGCCAGCGAATCCGAATCTTTGACGATCGCGACAATCAATTTCATGATTTCACCTCACAGCTGCGCAAAGTGTTCAACGGGAACGACAAAGACCGAAGCACCGCCGACGTGGACTTCAATCATCATGGGATAGCCGGGGGTCATGCCCGTTTCCACTCCCATCGGCATGAAGCGGGTGCGGCGCGGACAGTATTTGCGGATCAGCGCAAAAAACTCCTGCAACTGTTCCTCCGCCGTCCCAACCAGCAAGGTGACCAACGAATCGTGCAGGAAACCGCCTACCGCATCCAGCGTGGTCACATGAAAGCCTTTTGCAGCCAGCGCCTGCAGCAGTTGGCGCGATTGGCTGCCATCCACAATTGTCACCGCCAGACGATTTACCGCTGTCTCGGCCATACGTGCCTCCCTCATCCTCTCTCACATGACGGGGCGCGCTCCCGTCCCTCACCGCCCCGACGCCGGCCTTG
>JAGPHL010000047.1 GCA_018055515.1 Anaerolineae bacterium | reverse complement strand
TCGCCGCTTCACCCTCCATCACATTGCTCACGCCGCGTGCGGGGCCGAAGCGCAGGGTCTCGCCGCGCAGGGGGAAGGCAAGCCCGGTGGTAGTCACGCCGACCGCGTCGCCGCCGAGGGGCAGGAGGGAGACGGTGTCGCCGGGCCGCCCCTGCAGCGTGAGCGTCTCGCCGCCGTGAAGGCAGCGGATGACCCACCCGGCGTCAGTGAGCAAAACTTCACGTCCGACCAGGGCGGGCAGCGCGAGCAGCAGCAGATTGGCGAGCGCCTGATCGGGGCGTCCACCCCACGCGCCGAGGATGACGATGGTGCGGGCCGGTTGTTCGGCGGCCCAGAGCAGCGCCAGCTCCAGATCGGTTTCGTCCTTGGCGGGTGGATGCGGGTGGAAGAGGGTGCCGGCGGCTTCCAGGCGGGCGCGCAGCTCCGGCGCCAGCGAATCCAGGTCGCCGATGACGTGCGCGGGCGTCACCCCGGCTGCCAGTGCCTGGCGCGTCCCTCCGTCTGCGGCGATGACCAGGTCGCCTGGCTGAATCCAGCGGGCGGCCTCCGCGCGCGGGTCGTCCATGATTCCGTTAGTGAAAATGACGATGCGCATGGCACTTCCGTAATGCGTAATCCGTACTGCGTAATCCATCAAGTGGCGGTGCACGACGTAGTACGCAATACGCCTCACAAAAAAAATCCCCGCCGGTTTTTGCCCTGCGGGGACGGTAAAGTGAGCCTGTTTCCTTCCTCCGCCGGCATGACCCGGATCAGGTTGCGCTTGCGACTGCAAGCATGAGGGTCGGCGCGGGATGCTCAGCGCCCTCTCAGCCCGGTTCCCCGGACTCCCCTGGCAAGGATAACGATGTGAGTGTGCGTCTCGATGCTTTTGTATTATAGCATCATTATGGTATAATGTCACCCGTTGCGGGCGTTGCATAATGGTAATGCCTTAGCCTTCCAAGCTAATGCTACGGGTTCGATTCCCGTCGCCCGCTTAAGGGCCCATAGCTCAACGGTTAGAGCGGCCGGCTCATAACCGGTTGGTTCCGGGTTCAAGTCCTGGTGGGCCCATCCGGCACTGTCACTAACGGCCCGTCTGTCAACGGGCCGTTAGCTATGTTTAGAAGAGGGATGCAGACCCGTCCGCAGGGTTGATGAGGGTGAAGTGTCGTCAAATATGATGGTGGAACGTTTTGCGGCGTTGGAAGAACGCCTCGAAGAATTGAATCGCCTGATGGCAGATCCGGCAATCGCTCAGGATTATGAGAAGATTACTGAATATGCCAAAGAGCGCGCGGAGCTGGAGCCCAAGGCGGCGGTCTATCAGGCCTACCGTCAGGTCGCGGAGGCGCTCGCGCAGACGCAGGAGCTGTTGCACACGGAGGAAGACCCCGACCTGCGGCAGCTGGCGCATGAAGAGATCGCCCGCCTGGAAGCCGAGGAGGAGACCCTGGCGCAGCAATTAAAGCAATTGTTGCTGCCTCAAGATCCTCGCGACGAGAAGAATGTGATCATGGAGATCCGTGCGGGGGCGGGCGGCGACGAGGCCGGGCTGTTCGCCGCGGAACTCTTCCGCATGTACACGCGCTTCGCCGAGCGCCAGGGCGGTTGGAAGACGGAGATCATCAGCGAGAGTCACACCGGCATTGGCGGCTTCAAAGAGGTGATCTTCGAGATCCGTGGCAAGGGCGCCTACTCGCAGCTCAAATACGAGAGCGGCGTACATCGCGTGCAGCGCGTGCCGGTGACCGAATCCAGCGGGCGGATTCACACCTCGACGGCGACGGTTGCTGTCTTGCCCGAAGTGGACGAAGTGGAAGTGGAGATCAACCCCAAGGATTTGGAGATTACCACTTACGGCTCCTCCGGTCCCGGCGGCCAGCATATGCAGAAGAACGAGACGGCGGTGCGCATCGTGCACAAGCCTACCGGCCTGGTGGCGACCTGTGAGAATCAGCGCTCGCTCACCCAGAACAAACTTCAGGCGATGGCGGTGTTGCGCGCGCGGCTGTACGAGATCGAGCGCCAGAAACGCGAGACGGAGCTCGAAGAAGCGCGCCGGTCGCAGGTGGGCACGGGGGAACGCAGCGAGAAGATCCGCACCTACAACTTCCCTCAGAACCGGGTCACCGACCATCGCGTCGGGCTGACGATCTACAATCTGCCCGCGATCATGGAAGGCGATCTGACGCCGTTCATCGAAGCGCTGGCGTCTGACGAGCAAAACCGCAAACTGGCCGAATTGTGAGCTGCTGCGAGAGGGGGAATTCCTACGCCGCCGGGGTATGCCGGCGGCGTTTTGTATGCCTTAGCGAGGGATGAATCTCTCTCTGGTATGTGGTCAATTGTGATACACCTGTAATTTGTGAGCCAGGCATACGAGGCAAAGTATGGTATCTATTCCTGACGTTGTCGCATATCAAGGGGCTCGCGTAATTTTCTTCAACAAATTTATAATTATGTTTACTGATGTCGGTTATAACTTGCTCCATAGAAAGTTTGGGAGAGCCCGTTTTTGGCTGGAATAGATATACGCTTTGATCGATGGCAAATGTGCCTGATGGCTTATCGTAGGTTGAGCACTAAAGCTTGCCGAAATGGGCTGTTTCAGGACGGTTTGCCACTATAAGATTTACTGAGAGCACCTTATCCAAGAAATTGAAATCTATTGTGTCGTAATGAACGCCAGTGCTATTTCATTGCATTTTTCAGGTTAGAAAGTTTATACAAGTCTCAAACTTGGTACTTGACATCTATGTAAATCTGTTCTATAATTTACTAAGTTTAGTAATCGTTTTTCTAACTGCTAAATTCTCAACCATGAATCCATCGAAAACTTCATCCGGATTTCCACACGTTGAAAGCGTTTCCTCTTGCTTTGAGTGCAGTTTTGCTTTGCCTGGTATCCTCTTAATGTTTGCCCAGATACTTTCCGCCGTCGTTAGGCAGTAGCTCAAATACCCTACGTATAAATTAAGTGTGTTGTATGGCTTATTGCTGAGAACTCCAATTCCCGGCATAAAACAGGTTTACTCTTTCCCAGAGGGAAATGGGGAGGTCTTGTCCCTTCCTGGCATTGGATAACGAGTTGTTGATAATGGCAGTTTGCCGAAGGGAACTATTTTGGCGTGATCTGTCGTCCTTTGGCTTTGCAACTCGATGATTTGGGTCGGTGTAAAGATATGGTTGTTAAAAATCGCAAACAAATTATGGGACATTCATTGATTTGCGCTGTATTTATCTGTGGAGGAGGGACATGCTAATTGCACGAGTTGTGGGCTCGGCTGTTTCCACGGTTAAGGATGAGAATTTGCGTGGGCTCAAGCTGTTAGTGGTTCAAGAGACAACCCCTACCGACGAGTTACGCGGTGAGCCCTTTGTCGCCGCTGATACGGTGGGTGCTGGCGAAGGAGAGCTGGTGCTGATTGTAGTGGGTAGTACGGCACGTTATACTGATAAGACCCGCAATTTTCCTGTGGATGCGGCAATCATCGGTGTGCTGGACTCGCTTGAGGTCGCGGGCGAGGTGACATTCCGCAAGAGTCGATAGTTCTGATGGCTGTTTTTGGTGTTGTGTGGCTCCAAATTGACTGCAAAAAAAGATAGGTAGTATAGCTGATGCGTAACTCACCGGGCGAGCTGGCGGCGCCTCAATTTACCTGCGACGATCCGACAGATGATTGCTTCTGCATGTTGTTAAAGAGGAGGTGATGCAACATTAATAAAAGAACGAGCAAGATGTGATTTGACTTGGCTAGCCTTTACACTCGTGGTCACTCTTTCATTATGCGATTAAGGAGGTCTACCTTGGACATCAACCAGATCATCGTCTTCATCATGATGATTTTCATGATGTTGGGCGCTATTGATCGCATCATCGGCAACAAATTCGGCCTTGGAGTGGAATTTGAGAATGGCTTTAATGCCATGGGGCCATTGGCTCTGGCGATGGTAGGCGTTGTTTCGTTGGCGCCAGTGTTGGCTACGATTCTGCGGCCTATCGTGGTTCCCGTTTATCAATTCTTGGGGGCCGACCCCTCCATGTTTGCGACCACGTTGTTGGCGATTGACATGGGCGGCTATCCCTTGGCGAAAGAGTTGGCTTTGACTCCAGAAGCCGGTCTATATGCCGGTATTATCCTCGGCTCAATGATGGGCCCGACCATCGTGTTCTCCATTCCAGTGGCATTGGGCATCATTGAGGAGAAAGACCGCAAGTGGCTGGCGATGGGTATGTTGGCAGGTTTCATCACCATTCCTCTGGGCTGCATTGCGGGTGGTTTGGTGGCCGGCTGGGATTTCCTGTTTGTCGTCAAAAATATGATTCCTGTCACCATTGTGGCGGGCCTGATTGCGCTGGGGTTGTGGCGCATTCCCGAAAAGATGACGCACGGTTTCGAAATTTTTGGCAAGGGCGTGGTCATCATGATCACCATCGGCCTTGCGGCCATCGTGTGGGAAACGCTCACCGGCATCGTGCTGATCCCCGGCCTGGCGCCTGTTTGGGAGGGCATTCAGATCGTTGGCGCAATCGCCATCGTTTTGTGTGGCGCTTACCCGATGGTAAGGGTGATTGTCAAAGTGGCCGAAAAGCCCCTCAGGGCAGTGGGGCGCCTATTGGGTATCAATGATGTCTCAGCTGCCGGGATGGTGGCGAACCTTGCCAACAACATTCCGATGTTTGCACTGATGAAGGACATGGATGATCGGGGTAAGGTGCTCAATGCGGCTTTTACTGTCAGCGCAGCCTTCACGTTTGGTGACCATCTAGGCTTTACTGCTGGTAACGAGCCAGATTTGATCTTTCCGATGATTGTGGGTAAGCTGGTTGCAGGCATTACCGCCGTCGCAGTCGCCATGCTAGTGGCCCCTAAATCGGAGTTGGCGTAGGCGTATTGGTGTCCATGTGCGTAGTAGGGGAACATCGGGTACAAAGTGCCTGTCTCCTATTCGCCTGATTCCCACTCATCGTTTAGAGATTTTATATACTCAAGGAGATTGCTATGACCATACAGATGATTGCTCTCGGAATGATTGAGACCAAAGGGCTGGTCGGCGCCATCGAAGCCGCCGATGCTATGGTCAAGGCTGCCAACGTTAAGCTCATCGGCAAGGAATACATTGGCGGCGGTTATGTCACGGTAATGGTGCGCGGTGATGTCGGCGCGGTCAAGGCTGCGACTGATGCCGGCGCAGCTGCTGCGCAACGTGTTGGCGAACTGATTAGCGTCCACGTCATCCCCCGTCCTCACACCGACGTGGAATTCATCTTGCCCAAAGTGAAAGAAGAGTAAAGACGAGGCTAGCGTTTCATGCCGGCAACTGGACGTGAACTGCTCAGCGTGGGAATTGACGTGGGCACCACGACGACCCAGGTGGTCTTCTCCAGGTTGCAGGTGCAGGATGTGGCGCGCCTCGGACAGGTGCCGCGCCTGCAGGTGAACGCCAAAGCGGTGCTCTATCAAAGCCCTATCGCTTTCACGCCCCTGCTCACGCCCACCGAAGTGGACGTGACGGCGCTCACCGCGCTCGTCCGCGAGGAGTATCGGCGCGCGGGGATCACGCCGGAGCAGGTGGAGACCGGCGCCGTCATCATTACAGGCGAGATCGCCCGCGCCAGCAACGCTGACGCCATCCTTAAGGCACTTTCGCATCTGGCGGGGGATTTCGTGGTGACGATCGCTGGTCCTAACGTCGAGGCTCAGATTGCGGCGCGGGGAGCTGGCGCAGCGGCGTACTCGGCCGAACACTATGCGCAGGTGACGAACGTGGACATCGGCGGGGGCACTGCCAACGCGGCCATCTTCCGGGGCGGGGAACATCTCTCTTCCTCGGCGCTCGCCGTGGGCGGGCGGCAGTTGGTCATCGAGAAGACTTCCGGCATCGTGCGGTATATCGCCCCGCCGGGGCGGGTCATTGTGGAGACGCTCGGTCTGCCCATTCGGGAAGGTCAGCGCGTGGAGCTGGAAACGCTGGAACAGTTTTGCAACAGCATGGCCGATCTCACCGCCGATCTCGTCGAAGGCGAGCTCAGCGAGCTGGGAAAGCGGATCCAGCTCACGCCGCCCCTGCAAGGCGCCAAACAATCGTCCGTCATCTTCTTCTCCGGCGGCGTGGGGACGTACTACTACGATCCCATCGAAATTCACGGGTTGGCTGATGTGCTGCTGCACAATGACGTTGGGCCGCTCTTCGCGCAATGCTTGCGCCTGCATCCGCGTATCCGCAAGCACAATGTGCAACGTCCGGCAGAGACGCTGCGCGCTACGGTGATGGGCGCCTCCAGTCAGACCATCACGCTCAGCGGCAGCACCATCTGGGTGGCGCGGGACTGGCTCCCGTTGCGCAATCTCCCTGTGGTGCGCCCGCAGCTGGCGCCAGAGGAGCTGGTACGCCCTGACCGTCTGGCTGAAGCGCTGCGCTATGCCGGGCAACGCTGGGACGCGGAAGAGAGCCAGGGGATCCTGGCGCTGGCGCTCGATCTGCCGACGCGCTTGAATCACGCCGGTCTCGTGGCAATTGCCCAGGGAGTCGTACAATATGCAAATGCACGTAATGGACGCTCCACCGATGTGCCGCTAGTCTTGGTATTGGAACGCGATTACGCGCAAGCTCTAGGGCAAACTGTTCATGCGTTGCGGCCTGATTTGCCACTAATTATCATTGATCAAATCGGGCTGGGAGAGGGTGATTTCATTGATATTGGTCTGCCCCTCCTTGGAGGGCGAGTAGTGCCGGTATCGGTGAAAACCCTCATTTTTTATCATTGAGTAAACTATACGAGGTATCGCTCATCACTTTTATTAAGGAGGGTTTACATGCTCCTACGGACTAAGCTTTTTGGTCAGACTTACGAATTCGGTTCTATTAAGGAATTGCTCGCTAAGGCCAACGAGGAGAAATCGGGTGACCGACAGGCTGGCATTGCGGCACGAAGTGTAGCAGAGCGCATGGCGGCTAAACACGTATTAGCCGAAGTGCCACTGGAAGTGCTGCGCCATAACCCCGTTGTTCCTTATGAGATTGACGAAGTCACACGAGTGATCCAGGATTCGGTTAACGAGACGATCTACAACGAGATCAAGAGTTGGACGGTGGGAGAATTCCGCGAGTGGTTGTTGGCCGATACGACGACCACCGGCATGATTCGCCGCGTGAGCAATGGCCTAACCGCCGAAATGATTGCCGCCGTGACCAAGTTGATGTCGAACCTGGATCTGATTTATGCGGCGAGTAAGATCCGCTTTACCGCGCATGCGAACAATACCATAGGGATGAAAGGTACTCTCGCGTCTCGTAACCAGCCTAACCATCCTACTGACTCCGTGGAGGGTATTCGCGCTACTATCTACGAGGGCCTCAGCTATGGCTCCGGCGACAGCGTCATTGGCATCAACCCGATGGATGACTCTGTGGATAGCGTCATGCGCCTGCTCGATATGACCTACGAGATCATCCAGAAGTGGGAGATTCCCACGCAGAACTGTGTGCTGGCGCACGTCACTACCCAGATGGAGGCGTTGCGGCGCGGCGCGCCCATGGGCTTGATGTTCCAGAGCCTTGCCGGCTCACAGAAAGCCAATGAGGCGTTCGGCGTCACCGTGGAGATGATGGATGAGGCTTACGAGTTGGCGCAGAAATATTGTGTCTCCGCCGGGCCTAACTACATGTACTTTGAGACCGGGCAGGGCACGGCGCTCTCTGCCGACGCGCACTATGACGCCGATCAGCTAACGATGGAGGCGCGCATCTACGGCCTGGCGAAGCGCTACAGGCCCTTTCAGGTCAACACAGTAGTGGGCTTCATCGGTCCGGAATATCTCTACGATACCGTCCAGATCACCCGCGCCGGTCTGGAAGATCACTTCATGGGCAAGCTGACCGGTATCTCGATGGGCTGCGACGCCTGCTATACTAACCACGCGCGCGCCACCCAGAACGACATCGAGAATCTGGCGGTGTTGTTGACCGCGGCCGGCTGCAACTACTTCATGGGTGTACCGATGGGCGACGATGCGATGCTGAGCTACCAGTGCACCAGCTATCACGACACGGCCACGCTGCGCCAGCTGTTGGGACTCCGTCCGCTGCCTGAATTCGAGGCGTGGATGGAAAAGATCGGCCTGATGGAAAACGGTGTGTTGACCGCGAAGGCCGGGGATGCCTCTTTCTTCTTGCAGCGATAAGGAGTTGAACTATGGATCAAGTGACAGTAGATATCGAAGCCATTGTGCAAGCAGTGGTAACGGAGCTGCGCAAGCGAGGCGACGCCCCCGCTGCTGCCGGAGCGCCCGTCGTGAAGGCCGCACCCGGCGATCTGGTCATTGACCTGCCTGATCCCACGTTGCCGGAATTCCGGCAGGCCATTGGGGTGCAGAATCCCTATGACATGGAAGGTTTGCGCAATCTCCGCGCTACGACGCCGGCTCGACTGGGGGTGGGGCGCGCAGGTCCGCGTCCGCGGACCCGCGCGCTGCTGCTGTTCCAGGCAGATCATGGCGTGACTCAAGATGCTATCTATGGCGAGGTCTCGCCGGAGATATTGGAGAAGTTTAATTTGTTCACGGTCCAAACCAAGGTTGCTGACCGCGATGAATACCTGTTGCGTCCCGATCTGGGTCGCAAGCTCTCCGATGAAGCCAAGAAGATCATCGCTGAGCGTTGCGTTAAAAAGCCGCAGGTACAGATCGTGATTGGTGATGGGTTGAGCGCCGCGGCGGTCAACAACAACATGCCGGAGATCTACCCCGTCATTGAGCAGGGCCTCAAGAGCGCCGGCATCAGTCTGGGGACCCCCTTCTTCATTCGATATGCTCGTGTTGGCGTGATCAACGACGTTAACGAGATCATCGGCGCGGACGTGGTGGTGATCTTGCTGGGTGAGCGGCCCGGGCTGGGGGTAGCGGATGCGCTAAGCGCCTACATGGGCTATCGGCCGGGCCCCGGCAAAACGGACGCCGAGCGTGACGTGGTCTGCATGATTACCTATCACGGCGGCACCAATCCGCTGGAAGCGGGCGCCTACGTGGTAGAGTTGATCAAGAAGACGCTCAAGTATCAGGCCAGCGGCGTCGAGCTCAAGCTCAAAGCTCCCAGCGGGGAGTAGTAGGTCTGTTACCTGGTTTTGGACTGCCAACCGATCCAATCCAAAATCAAAAATCGCGAATCTAAAATCGTATATCCACAGGAGGGATTTAATGGCTGTTCTTGATCCCGTAAAACCACACATTCTTTCGGCGCGGTTGATTCCCAACGTGCATCCTGATTTCGCGGCACAGTTGGGGCTCCGCCCCGATCAACGTAGTCTAGCGCTCATCACCTGCGATATTGATGATGCGCTCTACGTCTCGCTCGACGAGGCCACAAAGATGGCTGAGGTGGAAGTGGTCTACGCGCAGAGCTTCTACGCCGGTTCGAACTATCCTTCCGGCCCGCTCTCCGGCGAGATCATCGGCATTCTGGCCGGGCCGAATCCGGCGGAAGCGCGCGCGGGTCTCAACGCCTGCATCGCTTACGCCGAGGAGCAAGCCTGGTTCTACTCGGCCAATGAGGAGGGCACGCAGGTCTTCTTCCCCCACACCATCTCCCGTTCGGGAAGCTATCTGAGCAAGGCAGCTGATGTGCCCGAAGGAACCCCGCTAGCTTACCTGATTGCGCCCCCTATCGAGGCAACTTTTGCCATTGATGCGGCGCTTAAGGCTGCTGAAGTGACCATGCGCCTTTGGTGGAAGCCTCCTTCGGAAACCAACTTTTCGGGAGCCTTGCTCTCCGGTACGCAGAGCGCTTGCCGCGCAGCGTGCATGGCCTTCCAGGATGCCGTGCTCGACGTGGCCCGCGATCCACATAAGTTTTAGGGGGGAAGTGAGGGAAATCGGGTAAGCAGAGAGAAGAGGCGTACTGCCCCTCCCCCATTACTCATTACCCCTCACCCCTCTGCTTAAAGGAGGGTTCATGCTTGAAGCATACGACCTGGATCTGCAATCCATTCAAGAAGCACGCCGCCTGGCGACGGCGTGCCGCGAGGCGCAGCGGCAGTGGGCGCTGGCGGACCAGGCGACGGTGGATCGCGTCTGCCAGGCGATGGCAGACGCCGCGTTTGCTCAGGCCGCGCGTCTCGGGCAGCTGGCGCACGAGGAGACGGGGTATGGCGTCCCGCTGCACAAACGCCTCAAAAACGAGTTTGCCAGTCGCCAGGTCTGGGAATCCATCAAAGACGTCAAGACAGTCGGCGTGATCGGGCGCGACGAGCGCCGGAAGATCATCGAGATCGCCTGGCCGGTAGGCGTGATCGCGGCGTTGACGCCTTCCACAAATCCGACGTCTACGGCGATCTACAAAGTGCTCATTGCGGTCAAAGCGCGCAATGGCATCGTGGTGGCGCCCCATCCCCTGGCCAAGGAGTGTACCTATGAAGCGGTGCGCATCATGGCGGAGGCGGGCGAGGCCGCCGGTATGCCGCCGGGATTGGTGAGCTGTATGCAAGCCATCACGCTCGATGGCACGCAGGCGCTAATGCGCCATTATGCGGTCTCGCTGATCCTGGCGACGGG
Organism: Anaerolineae bacterium; assembly: GCA_018055515.1. GTDB lineage: Bacteria > Chloroflexota > Anaerolineae > B4-G1 > SLSP01 > JAAZNO01. The sequence goes on along the minus strand of JAGPHL010000047.1, from coordinate 4,852 downwards.
CGGCACGCCGATGGTGAAAGCCGCGCACAGCGTCGGCAAGCCGGCGATTGGCGTGGGGCCGGGCAATGTGCCGGTGTACGTGGATCGCAGCGCGGATGTGCCCAAGGCTGCCGCCGACATCGTCAACAGCAAAGCCTTCGACTGCTCTGTCATCTGCGCCACGGAGCAAGCGGTGGTGGCGGATAAGCCCATTGCGGCGCAGCTGCGCGCCGAGATGGAGAAGCACGGCGCGTATTGGGTCAACGCGGAGCAGAAGGCGGCGCTAGAGCGCGCACTCTTCTTCCCCGATGGCGGCATCAATCCGCGCAGTGTGGGGAAGACGCCGCAGAAGCTGGCGCAGCTGGCGGGCATCACCGTGCCCGGTTCGGCGCGGGTACTCGTGGCCGATCTCGATGGCGTGGGCAAGGAATACCCCCTCAGCCGGGAAAAACTCACCACGGTGCTCGGCTTTTTTGTGGAAGATGGCTGGCGCGCAGGCTGCGAGCGGTGCATCCAGCTCCTCAAATTCGGCGGCGATGGACACTCGCAAGTGATCCACGCCAAAGATGAGACGGTCATCATGGCGTTTGGGCTGGAGAAACCCGCGTTTCGCATCATCGTCAACTCGTGGGGCACGATGGGCGCCATCGGCGCGAGCACGGGGGTGGCTCCCGCTCTTACACTGGCGCCCGGCGGGTTGGGCGGTGCGATCTCCAGCGACAACATCACCATGACGCATCTGCTCAACATCAAGCGGTTGGCGTATGAGCTCATTCCGCCTCCAGAACTGGCGCGGACGCCGGCCCCGGATGTCACCGGACAGGCTGCGTCTGAATCGGTATTGCTCCCAGACAACGTGGCGCTTGAGGAAATCGTCCGCCGCGTGCTGGCCCGGCTGAACACGGAGAGGTGAACCGATGACTGAGCAGCGGCTTTGCAAGGCGGTCACCCGAAGCGGTAAACCCTGCCGCAATCGCGCGTTGGAAGGCTCGGACTACTGCCGCTTGCCGGCGCATCAGGCGTTGGCGGCGGCGGAGCAGGCCGAGGTCGCGGCCCCGCCTCTTGCACCGGAACCCGGTGTAGAAATGCTCGTTATACCCGACGCGGCGTTGCCGGTATCCCCGCCGCCCGCGCCGGAGAAATCACACAAAAAGGAGCCTGGTATGGCAGACGTACAGTTGATTGCATTGGGGATGATCGAGACTAAAGGGCTGGTCGGCGCCATTGAGGCTGCCGATGCCATGGTCAAGGCCGCCAACGTCAAGTTGATCGGCAAGGAGTACATCGGCGGCGGTTACGTCACGGTGATGGTGCGCGGCGACGTCGGCGCGGTCAAGGCGGCGACTGATGCCGGCGCGGCGGCGGCGCAGCGCGTCGGGGAGCTGGTCAGCGTCCATGTGATCCCGCGCCCTCACAGCGACGTGGAATTCATCCTGCCCAAAGTGACGGAAGAATAATCGTCTGTGTGGCGTGCAGGATGCCGGGGACGTTGGCCGCCAAGAACGCCACGGAAAAGCGATGCCCGCGATGTTCCTGCGAAGTTCGCCGCGAACTTCGCCCTCAGACGCGTCTTGGCATCCTGGCAGATAGCCTGAAAGGAGCCGCACGATGAAAAAACGTTTAATTACTGCGACGGATATTCGCCGCCTCAAAGAGACGGGCGAGTTGTGTGTGGTCGTCGCCAAAGGGGATCTGGTCACGCCGCTGGCGCTCGATGCGGCGCGGGAACTGGGGGTGGAACTCCGCTACGAGGCCAATGGCGCTGCTGACCTGCCTGCCTGGAGTGGGGCGGCACAGCGCGCGCGCCGCGAGGCCGCGCAGACACAAGCAGCATCCGCTACCCCCGCGCCCGTTGCGCCGCCGGATGCGCTGGAAGCCCGTGTGCGCGAAATCGTCACCGCGATGGTGGCGAAGTGCCACACGCCGGCGCCGGTCACGCCGGTGCGCCATATCACCGGGCGCGGGTTGCAGCTGCCGCTGTTCCCCTTTGATGTGGGCCGCCCAGAGATGGACGTTCGTTTGTTGGATGTTGTGACCAGCGCGCACGGGTCGCCCATGGCGGGTGGCATCATGTCTTTCCGCGCGGGGAATTTCCCCTGGACGCTGGATTACGACGAGATTGATTACGTCATCGAAGGAGAATTGCACATTGGGACGCCGCAGGGCACGGTGATCGGGCTGCCGGGGGATGTGCTCTACATCCCCAAAGGCTCCAGCATCACCTTTGGAACGCCTCAATGGACCAAGTTCTTCTATGTGACGTTCCCGGCAGAATGGGGCGGGTGACGCTATGGCGATCATGACGGAGTCCGAACTTCGGGAGTTGCTCCGCCAGCCGCAGCCGGGGGTGACGCTGACGGTGCCGCCGGGGACGCGCTTTTCTCCGGCGGCTCAGGATTTCATCAAGCACTGGCAACTGGACGTGGTTTTCAGTGAGGGCGCGCCGACCACTCCGGCGGGGAATGCCGCCGGCAGCGCTCAGCGCCCGGAGTGGGATCGGGCGGCTGAGTTTCCCGTCAAGATGGAAGGGGCGTTGCCTACCTGCACGACGTGTGGCATGCCGGTGGTATCCAAGCCGGAGCATCTCACCCAGGTGAATGCCGAGCACTTTGCGCCGAAGAATATCCCGCGGATTCGTTTCCGGGGGAAGGTGGATACGCTGCACGGGCTGATCTTGCTCGTGGGCGCACAGGCGCGGGCGGCGAACCGCCTCGATCTGGCCGGGCATCTCGACACGCTGGCGGCATACTGCCGGGAGATCATGAGCGCGGAATACAACGAGCGTCCGGTGGCGCCGCTGATGCTCGCCGGGGTGGATGAGGAGGCGTTGCACAAGGCCACGCATCATCCAGAGGAGACCTTGGGGATTCCCCATGTTCTACCGGGAGCTGGCGACTCGTCGTTGTTGCTGTGGCTGAACTATCTGCGTTGCCAGGCCCGTGAAACCGAGCTGACGGCGTTGGACGCCTTCGCCGCCGGCCCGGAGTATCGGGTCACGCATCCCACTCTGGTCAAGGCCGTGAATCGCCTGAGCAGCGCTATCTATTATCTGGAACTGTTGCTGGTGAAGGGTTAACGTGAATCCTGAATTGACTGCTTATCTGACCGCCGCTGATGAGGCGCTCAAGCGGCCCTCGGCCAACGGTTATCGCGGACCGGTGCACGTCGGCGTGGACTTAGGCACCGCGTACACCACGCTGTTTGTGCTCGATGAGGCGTATCGTCCGCTCATCGGGGCCTACCGTTTTGCGGAAGTGGTGCGCGATGGCCTGGTGGTGGATTTCGCCGGCGCGACGAAACTGCTGCGCGAACTCAAACGGGAAGTCGAAGGACGGTTGGGCTTCGAGCTGACGTCCGCTGCCACGACGTACCCGCCGGGCGTGCCTCAGGTGGAGGTGCGCGCGACCCGCTATGTGGTGGAATCCGCCGGTTTGGAATGCACCGGCGTGGTGGATGAGCCGACCGCCGCCAACGCGGTGCTTCAGGTGGACAACGGCGCGGTGGTAGACATCGGCGGCGGCACGACGGGGATTGCCATCCTCAAAGACGGTGAAGTGGTCTACACGGCCGATGAGCCGACCGGTGGGACGCACTTCACGCTGGTGCTGGCGGGAGCGCACCGGATCTCTTTCGAGGAAGCCGAGGCGCTGAAGACCGATCCCAAAGCGCAAGGGCGGCTCTTCCCCATCGTCCGCCCGGTGATGGAGAAGGTGGCGACGATCATCGCCCGCCACATCGCCGATCATCCGGTGGAGACGCTCTATCTGGTGGGCGGCACCAGCGCCTTCAAGGGCATTGACGAGGTGATCGCCTCGATGACGGGCGTGCGCACTTTTGTGCCCACGAATCCGCTGTTCGTTACCCCGCTGGGAGTAGCGAAGCATAACTGATGATAAGGGGTGTTTATGGCCGATGAATTTCAATTACGCGCCTATTGTTACTTAGACCGAATGCAGCCGCAGTACGCGGCCTTTGTCGGTACGATCACACAGGGTGACCTGCCGGTGGAGGGGATGGCAAGTCTCTACGTGGAGATGGCGCCGGGCAACTGGGTCTTCCGCGTGGTGGATATTGCCGTCAAGGCCACCGATGCCAAGCCGGGCGCGCAGATTGTCGAGCGTGAGTTCGGCATGTTCGAAATCCACTCGCTTTCGCAGGAGGATGTAATCCAGGCCGGGCAGATGGTGCTCGATCAGTTGGATCTCAAGGTGACGGATCGCAAGCGACCGGAAATCGCCTCGCTGCAAGTCATCACCAATGTCAACCCCTACCAGGCGCAGTTGCTCAATCGCTTTTCGCGGGGCATGATGCTGGTGCCGGGTCAGACAATGCTGGTGTTGGAGTGTGCGCCGGCGGCCTACATCAATCTGGCGGCGAATGAGGCGGAGAAAGCGGCGGCGGTGAGTCTGATGCACATCAGCTCGGTGGGGCGCTTCGGGCGATTGTGGATGGCGGGTACCGAGGCGGACATCCTCGCCGCGCGCGACGCTGCCGTGAATGCGCTCAATAGCCTGGAAGGTCAGCCCTGACGGAACTTGATGCTGGATACGGCCACCCATTGCCTCATGACCCACCCTCCATCACCCGTTACCCATCTTACCCTGAGGAGGAAAATATGCCGAGGCGGTTTCTCACTGAACGCGATATTCGGGATTACGTGGCTCAGGGGGTGAAAGAGCTGCTGCTGGAACCAGACGCGGTCGTCACCGAATTGGGAAAAGAGTGTGCGCGCGCCGCGGGCATGAAGCTGCTCTGGCAGCCGCGGACGACGGCGCCGGCCAGACCGTCTTCCGCCCCGGGGCCTGCTGCTGGCGACCTCCACGCCAGAGTGCGCGCTGCCGTCATTGCCCGCCTGGGGCAGGCCCCCGACGGA
>JAGPHL010000257.1:2097-3473 GCA_018055515.1 Anaerolineae bacterium | reverse complement strand
TGCGTAAGAACGGAACCTGCACGCCAAAGGCAACGACAAGCCCGGGCTGGATGGGATTCTCACGCCAGTCGAGGGAGCAGGATGAGACGCTTGGGGAAGGTAATCACGGGATGCAAACTCGAAGTTTTCTCTTAAGGCTCTATACTGAACAGTTACAAATCAAGGATGACTAAAACTTACCCGGCGTTTCTCTAACCGCAAATAACACTGAGAATGCCAGGAAAAATCTTTACGCAGTACGCAAGTACGCAGTACATTATTCCGGAGGCCCTTATGACTATCGAACGTGTCATCGTCATCGTCTTGGATGGCGTCGGCGTGGGCGAGTTGCCCGACGCTGACGAATACGGCGACGTCGGCAGCAATTCTATCGCCAATACCGCCCGCGTCCTCGGCGGACTGGACCTGCCCAACATGCAGGCGCTCGGCCTCGGCAATCTGAGCGACATCCCCGGCGTGCCGCCTCGCGCCGATACCCTTGGCGCTTACGGCAAGATGGCGGAAATCTCCAAGGGCAAGGATTCCGTCACCGGACACTGGGAGCTCATGGGCATCCATTCCCCCGTGGCCATGCCCACTTACCCCAATGGCTTCCCGCCGGAAGTGCTGGAGGAATTCACCCGGCGCACGGGCTATGGCGTGCTCGGCAATAAGCCCGCCTCCGGCACGGAGATCATCCAGGAGCTGGGGGAAGAGCATCTCAAGACCGGCAAGCTCATCGTCTACACCTCGGCGGACAGCGTGTTCCAGATCGCCGCCCACGAGGACATCGTGCCCATCGCGGAGCTGTACCGCGTCTGTCAGATCGCCCGTGACATGCTGAGCGGCCCGCACGCCGTCGGGCGCGTCATCGCCCGCCCCTTCGAGGGCGAGCCGGGCGCGTTCAAGCGCACGCCGCGCCGCCACGATTATCCGCTCCTCCCGCCGCGTCCCACCGTGATGATGAAACTGGTCGAGGCCGGCTTCGACGTGGCCGCCGTCGGCAAAATTGACGACCTGTTCGGCAACACCGGCATCACCCTCAACAAGCACACCACCAACAACCGCGATAGTATCGCTGCGACGCTCGAATTCCTGCCGGAGCCGTTCAAGGGGCTGCTGCTGACGAACCTGATCGAGTACGACATGATCTACGGGCACCGCAATGACCCGCAGGGCTACGCGGGGGCGCTGCGCGACTTCGACGCCGCGATCCCTGCCATCCGCGCCGGAATGCGCCCTACCGACATCGCCATGATCGTCGCCGACCATGGCGTGGACCCCACGACGCCGAGCACCGATCACTCCCGCGAGTACATCCCGCTGCTCGTCTTCGGCGAACCGGTCAAACCGGGCGTCAACCTGGGCATCCGCAGCACTTTCGCCGATGTCGGCGC
>JAGPHL010000257.1:0-1997 GCA_018055515.1 Anaerolineae bacterium | reverse complement strand
AAGGGCGCCGTCGTCGGCTACGACCGGCGCTTCCAATCGGAAGACTTCGCCGCTGCCGCCGCCGAGGTGCTGGCGGGCAACGGCATCGCCGTCTGGCTGACGGCGCGCCACACCCCCACCCCCGTCATCAGCTACACCGTGGTGGAGCGGAAGGCCGGCGGCGCGATCAACATCACCGCGAGCCACAATCCACCCACGGATAACGGCTTCAAAGTGCGGGATCCCGCCGGCGGCGCCATCGCGCCTGAGGGACTCCAGGAAATCGAGGCCGCCATCCCCCCTTCGGTGAGCGACGTGCGGCGGCTCGACCTGGACGCGGCGCAGGCGCAAGGGCTGATCACGCTCTGGGACCCCGATCCCGCCTACATCGCCCATCTCAACCGGCTGGTGGATCTGGAAAAGCTGCGTCACGCGGGGCTAAACGTGCTCGTCGAGCCGATGTGGGGCAACGCGGCGGGCTGGTTCCCGCGCCTGCTTGGCGGCGGCAGCACGCAAATCCACGAAATCCACGCGGAACGCAACCCCATCTTCCCGGAGATGCAGCGCCCTGAGCCGATCCAGCCGAACGTGGATGTGGCCCTCGCGCAGACCGTGGCGCGGGGCGCGGACGTGTGCCTCATCACCGACGGCGACGCCGACCGCATGGGCATCGGCGATGAACACGGCGTCTTCATTGACCAGCTGCGCGTCTATGCCCTGCTGGCCTACTACTTGCTGGAAATCCGCGGCGAGCGCGGCCCCATCGTCAAGACGATTTCCACCACGCAGATGCTCAACCGCCTCGGTGAGAGGTACGGCGTGCCGGTGTACGAGACCGGTGTGGGCTTCAAATACATCGCGCCCAAGTTCCTGGAAGTAGACGGCCTGATCGGCGGCGAGGAAAGCGGCGGCTATGCCTTCCGCGGCAACGTGCCGGAACGCGATGGCCTTCTGGGGAACCTGTATTTCCTCGATTTCATGGTGCGCACGGGGAAGACGCCCTCGCAGCTGCTGGAGCTGCTCTTCGAGGCCCTGGGGCAGCGCTATTACTACGACCGCATTGACAAGCACTTCCCCTCGGAAAAGCGCCCCGAGGCGCTGGCGCGCATTCAGGCGGCGCGGCCGGAGACCATCGCCGGCGTCCCCGTGACCCGCATCGTCACGCTGGATGGTTTCAAATACGAACTGGGTGACGTAGGCTGGCTGCTCATCCGCTTCTCCGGCACCGAGCCGGTCATCCGCGTGTACTGTGAGCTCACAGACGAGAGCCTGATCCAGCCGGTGCTGCAAGGCGGGTTGGAAATCGCCGGACTGTAAGCAGCGGCGCGGGCCTGGCACGACAGAAAACACGGAGAGAGCATCTCTCCGTGTTTTGCGTTGAGAGCGCCGCCCGACCGTCACGGCTCCATGTCATGCAGCTGCAGCCGCAGCGCCTCCACGGAGATCAAGATTTCCCAGAAAGAAAGCCCCAACGAGATCAACATCAGCAGCAGCGCCACGCCGAAAACGATCTCCCCCAGCAACAATTGCCCGGCAAAGAGCAGGAACATGCTCAGCACGCAGCCAAAAAGGCTGGCGATGCCGAAGGCCTGCATATCGCGGATAATGAGAACGCGCCGCCGCAGGTTGTTCAATTGCCCGGCAACATCCGGCTCATGCTCCGTCTGATAACGGCGGTGCAACTCACGGATCAGCGAGGCCAGCGTCAAAAAACGGTTGGTGTATGCCAGCATCAACAGCGAAAGCGCCGGAAACAGCAGAGCTGGCGTCGTCAATGTCAGTTCCATCCATCGCCTCCTTGGAAAATACGTAATGCGTAATGCGTGATGCGTAAGTGATCTTCTCAGAAAATAGGCGAGTCAGCGAAAAAGCGAAAAAGCGAGAAAGCGAGAAAAATCACTTGCGTGGCAAAGGTAACGCAAACTTCAGGCTGCGCTCAGGCCGCCCCGGAATGAATTCCGGGTCTGACAGGTCCCCAACAACGCGCTTCAGCGCGGTTGGCTCCTGTCAGGCTAGGG
>JAGPHL010000256.1 GCA_018055515.1 Anaerolineae bacterium | reverse complement strand
GTCACCTACGGCGAAGATCGCAACCCTGCCCGCGGGATCGGTGTCGCGCTGAGTAAACTGCGGTGCATCTCCTTGAATGTCATTCGCCGCCTGGGTTATCGGTATGTCCCTGACGGCCACCGCGCCGTAGCTGCCTTGCCTGATCGCGGGTTAGCCTGGCTGAGGTCGGTATGAGCGTTGATAAGCCCTAGTTGAATGTACGAAAGTGGGTATCCAATAGACGACTGTTGAGCAGAGCTGCCAGGCCATAAGCCTCAGCAATACTCATGGTGTTGTCAGATCGGTAGATATAGTTCAGGTGATTTTCCAACCCCAACGCCGCGCCCTCAAGCATGGCCTGCATATAAGGCGCTGCCGTTAAGCGGCGGGCTTGCTCTTTGGCAGTGATCTCTACTGATGCAACCGCAGCCGTAACAGCTTCCAAAATGGCGCAACTAAGGATTCCCGCGCCCGCGCCAGGATCCAACATCTGCACTGCCGCAGGGGTTGGCGTCAACATCTGCGCCATGAACTGCGCGACAGGCGCGGGAATCATGTATTGACCTAATTTCTGCTTGTGAAGATCCGGCGCGGTTTCAGCTGCCCAACGCCCAACCCGATCAGCGTAGCTGACCGGCGTTTCACTATGTTTGGGCGCAGGCATACGGTTCATACAGCGGATTATAAACCGTTCCGCTAATGTTAAAAGCGGGCTGAGGGTATCGCCCTTCAGCCCGCCTGGATTTATGTTCTACGTCTCTTCTGCACAAACTTGCGCAGCTCATCTGCGAAGAAGATGGAGCTGGCAACCAGCGTGATCAGGCCCCAATCCGCCCAGGTGAGCGGGACGGTGCCGAGCGCGGTCTGCAACAGCGGGATGCGCGTCGCCAGGATTTGTAACAGCACCGAGATGACGATGGCCCCCAAGAGATAGCGGTTGGTGAAAGGCCCAAGCTCGAACAGCGATTGTCGCCGCGAGCGCACGTTGAGCGCGTTGAAGACCTGGAACATCGCCAGCGTGGTGAAGGCGATCGTCTGCGCCCGAATGAGCTCCCCGTTCTGCGAAGCGCGCCCGAACATGAAAAGCACGCCTAGCGCCATGATAATCGCTACGTAGACGGTGTTCAGCAGGATTTCGGTGTTGATGACGCGCGCGTTGGCCTTGCGCGGCGGCTCTTCCATCACATTGCCCTCTTTGGGTTCGAGCGCGATGGTGATGTCGAGCAAGCCATCCGTCACCAGATTGACCCAGAGGATCTGTACCGGATTGAAGATGAGTTTGCCCACCGGGAAGATCAGGAGCGAGCTGAGGATGGTGAGAATTTCGCCGAAGTTGGTGGCGACCAGATACTTGACCACCTTGCGGACGTTCTGGAACACCACGCGCCCTTCCTCCACGGCGTTGACGATGCTGGTGAAGTTGTCGTCGGTGAGCACCATCTCCGCCGTCTCTTTGGTCACATCGGTGCCGGTGATGCCCATCGCCACGCCGATTTGCGCCGCCTGCAACGCGGGCGCGTCGTTGACGCCGTCGCCCGTCATGGCGACGACATGCCCCAGGCGTTGCAGCGATTCGACGATGCGATGCTTGTGCTCCGGCGCCACACGCGCAAAAACGGCAACCTCCTGAATGACGGCGTCCAGTTCCGCATCGCTCAGCGGGGTAAGTTCCTGCCCGGTGAGCACCCGTCCCTCTGCCGCGCCTTCGAGGATGCCGACCTGCCGGGCAATCGCCGTGCCGGTGACTTTGTGATCGCCAGTCGCCATCATCACGCGGATGCCGGCGCGCTTACAGCGTTCCACGGCCTCTGGCACTTCGGGGCGCGGCGGATCCATCATCCCTACCAGACCCACGAAAACCAGGTCGGCCTCGTGACCGTACTCCAACGCCTCTTTGAAGGCTTCCACCTCTTCCGGCGCGATGATCTGGTACGCCAGACCCAATACGCGCAACGCTTCGCTCGCCATGCGGTAGTTTTCTGCCAGAATGAGCTCGCGGTCCGCTGCTTGCAACGGGCGCACTTTGGCATTCTCCACGATTTGGGGACAACGTTCGAGAATCGTCTCCGGCGCGCCCTTGACGTAAACCCAGACCTGCCCTTCTTGCCCGCGATGGAACGTCACCATGAACTTGGTCTTGGAGTTGAAGGGCAGCTCATCAATACGGGGCTGGCGCGCATCGAGCGTCTCTTTGTAGTGCCCCGCCTTGGCGGCCGCTACGACCAGCGCGCCCTCGGTGGGGTCGCCGCGAACTTCCCACTTATAATCGCCGCTTTCCAGCTGATGCCGAACCAGACGGGCATCATTGCACAAAGCGCCGATATGCAGCGCCAGCCGCACATCGGGTGTAGCGGTGGGATCGTAGGGCTTGCCGTCGCGCTCAAAGCGCCCCTTCGGCGTGAAGCCCGCACCGGTGACGTGGATGGTCTTCGCATCTGCCATGATCTGCTGCACCGTCATCTGATTGGTGGTGAGCGTGCCGGTCTTATCCGTGCAGATGACGGTCGCCGCGCCGAGCGTATCCACGGCGGCGAGCTTGCGGATGATGGCGTTGCGTTTTGCCATGCGATTGACGCCCACCGCCAGGGTGATGCTCATCACCGCCGGCAGCCCTTCGGGAATCGCCGAGACCGCCGAAGCCAGCGCGAAGAGGAAGACCTCTTGTAACCCCATCCCGCGAATCACGCCCAGCAGCACGGTGAGAATAGAAGCCGCCAGCGCAAAGAAACCCAGCTTTCTGCCCAGGTCGAGCGTCTGCTTTTGCAACGGCGACTCAGCCTTCTCCGTTTCCTGGATGAGCGTGGCGATCTTGCCCATCTCCGTCTGCTTACCGGTGGCATAGACCACCGCACGCCCACGCCCATTGGTGACGATGGTGCCGCCATAGATGAGGTTGGTGCGCTCGGCAATCGGCAGATCGGGATTTTCCAGCGGCGCGATGGTCTTGCGCACAGAGAGCGACTCGCCCGTGAGCATCGCCTCTTCCACTTCGAGATTCGCCGCCTCGATCAGACGGGCATCGGCGGGGACCTTGGCCCCGGCATCAAGCAGGATGATATCGCCAGGGACGATCTCCGCAGTAGGAAGGCGCAGCTCCATGCAGCCATCCATATCGGGACAGTCGCGCACAACTTCGGCTTCGGGCGCGGATTGCGCTTTGAGCGCCTCCAACGCGGCTTCAGCCTGGTATTCCTGGAAGAAGCCAATGAGGGAGTTGACGATGATGACGACGCCGATCACCACCGCGTCGGCGGTCTTGCCGGCGAGCAGCGAAATGACCGCCGCCGCCAGCAGCACGAAGACTAGCGGGTTCTTCACCTGCGCCAGCAGGATCTTCAGCTTGCTAACCTTCTCACCGGTTTCCAACACATTCGGGCCAAACTCAGCCAGCCGGCGTTCAGCCTCGACGACCTTCAAGCCGTTGGGACTGGATTCCAATGCGACAAAGGTCGCTTCGAGATCAAGGGTATGCCAGTGTTTGTGTTCCATAGTCAAAATTTACCTCCTT
>JAGPHL010000255.1 GCA_018055515.1 Anaerolineae bacterium | reverse complement strand
AAGGCCTGCCTGGTGGGGGTCTATCAACGTAAACTGGAGGAGCTCGCCGCCGTTCCCGGCGTCGAACTTGTGGCAGCGGTGCCGTCGTCCTGGCGCGACGAGCGCGGCGTGACCCGTCTGGAGCGCGCGCACACCGTGGGATATCGGCTGGAGACGCTGCCCCTGGTGTGGAATGGCAATTTTCACCTGCATTTCTATCCCACATTGGGACGTCTGTTGCGGCGTGAGCGCCCCGATATTGTCCACATTGATGAGGAGCCCTACAATCTGGCGACCTTTCACGCCAACGTCCTGGCCCGACGGTTGGGGGCGAAGACGCTGTGGTTTTCGTGGCAGAATCTGCTGCGCCGTTATCCCTGGCCGTTTAGCGCTATCGAACGCTACAATCTGGAGCATGTGGATCACGCGCTGATGGGCAGCACGACGGCGGCGGAGGTCTGGCGTCAGAAGGGCTATCGCGGGGCGTTGACGGTGTTGCCGCAATTCGGCGTGGACCCGGAGATTTTCTGTCCCCCGCCGGCGCCGCGTCCGCTCGGCCCCGTGCAGCTGGCGTATGTGGGCCGGCTGGTGCCGGAGAAGGGGGTGGACCTGTTCCTCGCAGCGTTGGAGGGGTTGCCGGGGGAGTGGCGCGCGACGATCCTGGGAAGCGGCCCGGAAGCGGGACGGCTGGCAGAACAGGCGCGGGCCGCCGGCCTGGCCGGGAAGGTGACATTCCGTGCGCCGCTGCCTTCGGTGGAGATGCCCGGCTTCTATCAGACGGTGGACGTGCTGGTGTTGCCTTCGCGCACCCGGCCAAACTGGATGGAACAATTCGGGCGGGTGCTCATCGAGGCGATGGCGTGCGGCGTTGCTGTGGTAGGGGCCGCGTCGGGGGAGATTCCCGCCGTGATGGGCGATGCGGGATGGGTATTCCCGGAGGCGAATGTGGAAATTTTGCGTGAACATCTCGCGCGCCTGGTGCGCGACCGCGAGCTGCGACAGAGTCTGGCGCAGGCTGGCCGCGCGCGGGTGCTGGCGCAGTTCACGCAAAAACACATCGCGCTCGAGACCGCGCGGGTGTATGAGGGCTTGTTGACATGAAACTGCAACTGTGGTGGAACCGGCGACTGGCGCGATGGTACCATTTGCGCGGGGAGGCGTATCGCCATCTGGGAAATACGCGCGGCGATGCGTGGGAGCATTGGGCCGCCGTGGAGGATTTCACGCGGGCGGTGGCGCTCGACCCGACGCTGGGTCAGGCATATCTGGATCGGGGAATCCTGTACTGGCGCGAGCTGCATGAGCCACAGAAGGCCGTGGCAGATCTCACGGCAGCGCTGAGCGTGGACCCCCGGCTGCACGAGGCCCTGTTCAACCGTGGGGTGGCCTATCAACAGCTGGGTGACATTGCGGCGGCGCTGGCCGATTTCCGCGCCTACCTGAGGGTGGGGACGCATCCGTACTGGCGGGAGTACGCCGAACGGATGATCGCGGAATTGACGGTCGAGCCAGATAAGGAGGAGCCATGACCTCACGGCGGTGGCTGACGTGGTGGCTGGCGGCGATGTTGCTGGCGGGCTGCGCGGGCATACCGGCGACGCCCTCGCCGACGGTGCGGATCACGCCGGTGTTCCCGGAGGTGCAGCTCCCTGGCGCGCCGGCGCAGCTCTGCCGCGACGCCCTGCAACTGCGCCTGGAGCCCTTGCTCAAAGGGTCCTGGCCTGCGGGCGGAAGCGCGACCTGGACGTTGCTGGGCGCGGATGCGGAAACGCCCCTGGCTGAGGGGGAATGGACGCCGCTGCAGCGCGATCTGCTCATCGCTTTCCCTCATGGAGTGCCGCTGGCGGCGGGCAAGTATCGTGTCGTCCTGCGCGCTGAGACGCAAACTCTCTTCACGCACACTTTTGAGATCCTCGCCGCTACGCCCGAAGTGCAGGCGGTGCGCCTGCTACTTACCCCCGATGGCCCGGCGGTGGAACGCCTCCCCGAGGACACGCGGGTTTTCTACGTTCAATTCCGGTATGCGGGCGTCTGTCCGGGCGCGCCGCTGTGGTTTGCGGTGAGCGCCGGCGCGGACGTCGTCTGCACGCAGGCGCTCACCCTGCTGGAAACGGAGGGCGAACAGAGCGTCGCGTGTTACCGCGAGGAGGGGATGCCCTTTGCGGCAGGCGTTTATCGCGCCGCCCTGACGTTGACGGCGCCGGAAAGCCGGCAGTTGGAATTCGAGGTGGGCGCGGCTCCGACGCCACCGCCGCCGCCCAAGCCTGCCGTCCGGTGCGACGCGCCGTTTGTTGCCGGCGCCCTCGCCCCGCAGGGGCAGCCGGTGTTGACGGCCGATCGCTTTCAGTGGTACACGCAGGCGGTCTATGTCGGCGCGACGTGTCAGGAGCTGTCGGCAGCGACGCCCTGGTCGGCGCGGTGGTACCGTGAGGGGACGTTGCTGCGCGAGTTCGAGGGGGTGTGGGACGGCGGGCCGGAAGGCGTCATCTGGGACAGTTTGAGCGGCGATGTGGCGGCGCCGTTCTTGCGTCCCGGGGCGTACACGGTGACGCTGGTCGTCTCCGCGACGGCGCCGCTGACGACGACTTTCCGGGTGATCCCTTATACGCCCCCGACGCCTACTCCTGAGGGTTGACAATTCGCGCGGATAGCGTTAGGATAAAATCAGATGTCAGGTTAGAGAATGTTCAAGTGCCTGTGGAAAAGGAGCAGCGATGAAGTACGTGATTACTATTTCCAGACAGTTGGGAAGCCAGGGGAGTTACATCGCCGCTGCCGTTGCTCAGAAACTCAATTTGCGCTATCTCGACCGAGAGATCCTGCACCGGGCTGCGGAAATGGCGGGGTATCCCGATGCTGAAATGGTAGGGCAGTTGGAAGATCATGAGCGTATGCCGGGGGTGTTGCGGCGCATGTTGGCGACGTTGGAGACCCTCCCGCCGGTGCCGGCCGTTCCAAGCGCCACCCTGCGTGAGGGCTATGTCTATGATGAGGTTGTGGCGATGATGATGCAGCGCGAGAATATGGATCGCGAACAGGCGCTGCTGCAGCTGGCAGCGCAACAGCAACGAGCTGAACTGGCGAGCGGCTACGCTGACCTGGTGCGACGGGTGATCCTCGAGTGTGCGCAGACGGGGAATGTGATCATCGTGGGACGGGGCGGACAGGCGATCCTACGGGACATGAGTGGTGTGTTGCGCGTCAAGATTGTGGGCTCGGAGGAAATCCGTGCCCGCCGGCTGATGCAGCGCCTGGGGATTGATGCGAAAGAGGCGGAACGCCAGATTCGCCGGAGTGATCGGGAACGCGCGCGCTATCTGAAGCATTTCCATGGGCTGGATTGGGAAGATCCGCGACTTTACGATCTGGTGCTGAACACGGATCGGCTCACGGTAGATGCCGCGGTGCAGCTGATCATCGAGGCGGCGCAGTATATGTCCCAGCCGTTGCCATAAGTTGAGAGGGGAATGGGAGAACTTAATGAATGCTGAGGTAGCAGAAAGCGCTTTGC